>CAZUKI010000005.1:3675-26778 GCA_964620785.1 uncultured Aestuariivirga sp. | reverse complement strand
TGGCGGCGCGTACCGTGGGACTGGCCGGCGAAATTGCCCGCTACTGGATCGAGAGCGACGCCGCGTCTGACATCCTCTCACGCAACCAGCAGGAAAATGCCGTGCGCCGTTCGCAGGCCGTGGCGATTCTCGGTGGCAGCCTGCGTTGCGCGCCGGGCGCCCCGTTTGGCTGGCTGGAATTGCCTGAACACTGGACCGGTTCGCGCTTTGCGCGTGCCCTGTTGGCACACAAGATCAGGGTGACGCCCGGCAATGCTTTCGACCTCGAGCCCTCGGGGGCGAGCCGCCACGTCCGCCTCACTTTCGGCGCCCCACCCTCCAGCGGCCGCGCCCTGCAGGGCTTCGAGACGATTGCCCATCTGATGCAGGAACACGAAGAGGACGACTATACGCCCATCGCGTGAGGCAACTTCATCAGGCGATGATTCCGGAACGCGCCCGGCTATTTCTTTTCCGCCTTGGCGGGGGGCCACCGGCCTTGAGGCCGAGCACCAGCGCAAGCAGCAGGGCGCGAAAGGTTTCGAGTCCCTTCTCGCCGACGATGCTGGCACATTCTGCATCGAGACGTTCGATCTGCTGCAGCGCATGCTGGCGGGCAAGCTTGCCGCGATCAGTGATTGCGACCTGCTTGTCGCGCTTGTTGCCGGGTTGCGGGGCAAGTTCCAGGACCTTGAGTGCCGCGAGCCGCTTCACTGAACTGTGCACAGCCTGACGCGAGACTTCCAGCTCACGCGCGATTTCCGCGATGGTCTGGGTGTTGCGGCTGGCCGAAATGAAGACCCTGACATCGGAACGGCGCACATTCTCGTAGCGTGTGCCTTTACGGAAATTGGTGATCCGTTCATCCAGAAGCGTGGTGAAATCCTGCAGCAGGCCGCGGATGTTGTTGAAGGGAATGTCATCACGCCAGTGGTCAGGCATGATTGACAAGTTAGCGTAGAGGCCCCCACCGTCAAGGCCGGGAATATCCTGCAAGACAAAGCTGCCCACTCGATATGACGATAATAGTCAAGCAATGTCGAAATGAGGCAAATTAAACTGCGGCGTTTTGACAATTCGAATTGACAATCAACTTGCCGATGAGCACATGAGGAAAGTCAACTCAGGTTGACCGTTTTGCTTCGTACCGCCTACCCCGGCAGGGTAGAGCCAGCGCGCCCCGGCTCGACCTGTACAGGCACGAAGATGCAAAACGCCATTGGGGCAGCGAGGGGGCGCTTTGCTGCCTGGTGCGCGACCGGCGATGCCAGAACATCGCCGGTCATGCCACTGATCCTGCTTACCACTGCGCTGGATTCTCCGGCCTAGTTATCCCAGCGGCCCTGCATGGATGACCGGCTCAGGGTGCGGCCCGACGGAGAGGCAAGCGCGGCAATGGCCGCCATGTCCTGTTCGCTGAGTGAAAAGCTGAGCGCGTTGAGGTTGGACCTGAGATTGTCGCGCCGGCCCGACTTCGGAATTGCCGCAACGTCCTGCTGAATGATCCAGCGCAACACGATTTCCGAGGCAGGCCGGCCAAGTTTTTTCGCAATCGCCGACACGGCTTCGGCGCGAAGCACCTTGCCACGCGCCAGCGGACTATAGGCTGTCAATGAAATGTTGAGGCGCTGCGCTGCCGCAAGAACCCGCCGCTGGTCGATCAGGGGGTGGAATTCCACCTGGTTGCAGATGATGCGTCCGCCTGCCCGCCGCTGTGCCTGTTCCATCATCGCGATGGTGAAATTGCTGACGCCGATATGCCGGGCCTCTCCCCTCTCGAGGGCCTCAACCAGGCGATCGACCGTAGCATCAATCTCGTCGTCAGGTGGTGGCCAGTGAATCAGAAGCAGGTCAACGGGCCCACCGAGGTCAGCGACCGAACGCGCAACCGAAGGTGCAAAACGCGCCGCTGAAAGATTGCCGGGATCAACCTTGGTGACGACGAACACCTTGTCACGCGGGACACCGCTGCGCGTCAGTGCCTTTCCGACGGCGGCTTCATTGCCGTACATCTGCGCTGTGTCGATGTGGCGGTAGCCAAGGTCGATCGCCATGCCGACCACCTCCTCGGCCTCCTTACCCATCAGGGGATAGGTGCCAAGTCCAAGGCGGGGAATGACATTGTTGCTGACCCGTCCGCTGGCCTGTCCCCTGGCCTGTCCCATGACTTTCTTCACCTTCCTGTGTTATGGGTCGTTTCACCCGCTCGTGATTGGCAAGTGTTGGCAGGGAAGATCATATCTCGCCCCATGACTGAGGGACACACCATTTCAAGGCGCCAGGCTCTGGCGGCCGGGACCGCATCGGTTGCGGCCTCTGTGTTGTCACCGTCGTTGTCACCGTCATGGGCGGGCGCTGCAACATCGAAGGTGCTGCTGGAATTGTTCACGAGCCAGGGTTGCCTGTCCTGCCCGCCCGCAGATGCATTGGCGGGAGAACTCGCAAGCGATCCGAGTCTCATGGTCCTGTCCTACAACGTGGACTACTGGGATTACATTGGCTGGCGCGACACGCTGGCAAAGCCGGAATTCTCGCAGCGCCAGTACGACTACGCCCGCGCCCGCGGCGACGGCAAGGTTTACACGCCCCAGATCGTGGTCAATGGCACGGACTATGCCGTCGGCAGCAGCCGCGCCAATGTCCAGGCCATGATCGATGCCGCGAAAAACCTTCCCGCCCACATCAACCTGTCGATCGCCGAGAACGAGATCACCGCGGAAGTTGCGCAATTCATGCCGATCGGCGAGGCAACACTTTGGCTGATGGCCGTGAAGCGGGAAAAAACCCAGGAAATCACCCGCGGCGAGAACGCCGGCAAGACCATTACCTACCACAATGTGGTGAGCAACATGGTTCCGGCCGCCATGTGGCGCGGTGAAGCCCTCAGGGCATCGTGGATGAAAAACGCCGTGATGCCCTCAGGCGCTGATTTCTGCGTGGCCGTGCTCCAGCGCGAAAAGACCGGACCCGTTCTTGGCATTGCCCGCGCCTGAGCGCCCGGCAGAGATCATTTCCACCGCGGCATGCAAAGGTCGGCTGCCTTCCGGCAACCGACCCCGATTTGCGCCCAAGCGCCGCTCCGCGCCTCAGGTCTTGTGGTGCGGATTGGTCGAAAGGTAATCGTTTCCGACCCGGATGAGCCCGATATCCTTGAGATCCCGCGCCGTGAGCTGGGACAGCGCACGGTTGGTAGCGCGCTTCACGCGCCAGCGCGCGAAACCTTCCACAAAGCGGCTTGGTAGACTGGTCTTTGGCATGTGAGTTGGTCCTGTGTTGTCTCTCAGCGCGTGATCACGGCTTCGAGGTATTCGCTTGGCACAACGAGCGAACTATCGCCGCTGCGGTTGAGCCGGTTCAGAAGTTCGACGATCTCCGCTTCAAGCACCGCGCCCTTTTCGGGCCCCAGAGCTTGGAACGCCTTGTGCGTCGGCCCGTAATAGGTTTTGAAAACCTCGAGCCAGTGGGCCGTCGAGCGGTAGCGGAAGTTGAAGATCTGCCGCGTTGCAGTGATCGCCAGGCCCGGGAAGATTTCCCTGAGGCGCTGTTCCGTGCCCCACAGCGAAGGCGGCTTGACGCCCTGCGGAGGTGGAAGATGGCGGCCCAATACCTTGAAGAGTTGTCCGATGAAGCCTTCCGGTGTCCATGAGGCAAGCCCAATACGGCCACCCTTCCTGACGACACGCATCAGTTCCGAAGCGGCCTTCTCCTGGTCCGGCGTGAACATCACGCCGAAGATCGAAAGCGCGGCATCAAAACTGGCGTCGGAAAATGGCAGCGCCTCGGCATCAGCCACCTGGAAGGTGACGGCAAGGCCTTCTGCCTTGGCGCGTGCCTCGCCGAGTTCCAGCAGGGCCCCGACATAATCCGTCGAGGTGACATCAGCGAACTGACGTGCGGCGGCAAGCGTGGCATTACCGTTGCCCGCCGCCACGTCGAGCACTCTTTCACCAGCGCGGACATCGGCCGCTTCAACCAGCCGTTCACCGACGATCTGCAGCGTCGTGCCGACAACGGCATAGTTGCCGGATGCCCAGGTCGCCTGCTGCTTCTGCTTGATGGCCGTGTAGTCGATGCCGGCGGCCACGGGTGTTTCAACTTTCTTGAGCATAGTTCTCTCCTTGTCCGCGCAGCGCTGGGCTGGCGGAGTTTCGTTCGAATTGGGGTTGAGTTGCCTCGCCCAGCCAGCACGCAGTGCCGGATAGGTGGCCAGGTCTTCAGTTCTGTGACGAGTTCAGGCTATCCGGATATTCCGGCCTGGAACCTGTGGTTCAGAAAATGCGTGTTGGCTGTTCCAACAGGCGACCTTTGAGGTGTCCCTCGGGTGCGCGCCGGCCGGAATATCGCATTGTCGTGTCGATCATGTCCGCCTCCTTTGTCATTGCGTTGCCCCCTTGGATGGCAGGCCACATGCCAAGCCCCATGGTTTTCGTCCAACAAATAGGTCAAATAGGTAACATTAGGAACGCTAATGGACATCGAACTTTACCGCACATTTCTGGCGATCTGCGATTCCAAGAGCTTCACACTGGCTGCCCAACAGGTGAACCGGACGCAATCCGCCGTCAGCCAGCAGGTCAAGCGCCTGGAGGACATGCTCGGCCATCCGCTCTTCGAGCGCTCAGCCACGCATGTCGATGTGACGCCCTTTGGCAAGGCCCTGATCAACCATGCCCGCGTCATCGTCGAGACCCAGGCCAGTATCCTCGAGACATTCAAGCGGGCGCAGTTTGCCGGCACCATCATTGTCGGCGTTGCCGATGCCTATGTGAACCGCATTCTCAAGGATGTGCTCACCGAGTTCGCCAGATTGTTCCCCGACGCTGTCGTCTCGATTGTCATTGACGACAGCCTTGGACTCTCGCGGCGCCTGGCTGATGGCAGCATCGACATGGCCTTCATCACTGAAGGTAACGCACCGACCCGCGGCCCCATCGCCTTCACGGACAGAGTCGTCGTCGTCGGCCCCGAAAAGGGCGAACTGTGGAAAGCCGACCCCATCCCGCTCATTGTCTGGGACGTGCGCAATGAAGACGAAGCGCCGCTGATCAAATACCTCAACGATCAGAAGCGCGGCTTTCGCACTGCCGTGGTCTGCCGCAGCGTGCAGGCCCAGCACATGGCGATCACCGCAGGACTGGGTGTTGGCGTGCTTGTCGAAGGCTCCATGGTGCCGGGCGAACGGGCCTATCTCGAAGCGGAAGGATTCCCCGTTCTCAAGCACCTGAACATCCGCCTTGACCGCTCCTATGCCAACCGCTCACGCACCATCCAGCAACTGATCGACCACTACGTCGACTTCTTCCGCACAAGATGAGAAACAGAAATGAGCCGCGATCCGCGATACGACATTCTCTTCGAACCAATTGCCATCGGGCCGGTGACGGCACGCAATCGCTTCTTCCAGGTCGCCCATTGCAACGGCATGGGCTGGACCCAACCCCGCGCACTTGCAGCACTGCGGGGCGTAAAGGCTGAAGGTGGCTGGGCCGTTGTCACCACCGAGGAAGTGGAGATCCACCCTTCCGGTGACTGCGAACCCTTCCACGAGGGCAGGCTGTGGAGCGATGACGACATCCCTGCCCTTGCCCTGATGGCTGACGCCGTTCACGCCCATGGCTCTCTCGCCGCAATCGAGATCATGCATCACGGACCGTCGGCAGCAAACCGCAACACGCGCGAAGTGCCGTTGGGGCCTTCCCATCGGCCGGTCACCATGACCGATCCCGTGCAGGCACGCGCCATGGACAAGCAGGATATCCGCAACCTGCGCCGCTGGCACCGCGATGCAGCACTCAGGGCGCGGCAGGCCGGTTTCGACATTGTCTATGTCTATGCCGCCCACGAACTGGGCATTCCCATGCACTTCCTGTCGCGGCGCATGAATGACCGGACCGATGAATATGGTGGCAGTCTCGAGAACCGGGCGCGCTTGCTGCGCGAGTTGATCGAAGACACCAAGGATGCGGTGGGAGGAAGCTGTGGCGTTGCCGTGCGCTTTGCCATCGACCAGCTTCTCGGTCCGGATGGCATTACCAGTGACGGCGAGGGCCGCGACGTCATTGCCATGCTGGCAGAACTGCCAGACCTCTGGGATGTTAACGTCGCCGCCTGGGCCAATGACAGCCAGACCTCGCGCTTTGCCAAGGAGGGTTTCCAGGAAGACTACACTCGCGTCGTGAAGTCACTCACCACGAAGCCCGTGGTTGGGGTTGGCCGCTACACCTCGCCCGACAAGATGGTGTCACTGGTCAAGGGCGGCGTTCTTGATTTCATTGGTGCCGCGCGGCCGTCCATCGCTGATCCCTTCCTGCCGAAGAAGATCGAGGAAGGGCGGATCGAGGACATCCGCGAATGCATCGGCTGCAACATGTGCGTCACCTCCGACTTCACCATGACCAACCTGCGCTGCACCCAGAACCCCACCATGGGCGAGGAATGGCGCAGGGGTTGGCACCCCGAACGCATCGCAACGGCTCCTGTCGCAAGGAAAGTGCTGGTGGTCGGCGCAGGCCCCGCGGGCCTTGAGGCAGCATTAGCCGCCGCGCGCCGGGGCCATGAGGTTCATCTGGCGGAAGCGTCAACCGAACTTGGCGGGCGCGTGACCCGTGAGTCGCGCCTGCCCGGTCTTGCAGAATGGGCGCGCGTCCGGGACTGGCGCGTCGGCCAGCTCAACAAGCTTGCGAATGTCACGATCTACAGGGACAGCCGCCTCAGTGCCGCTGACATCAGGGACTTCGGCGCCGATGACGTGGCGCTTGCAACTGGTGCTTCATGGCGGCGCGACGGCGTGGGCCGCAATCATTGGCACGCCATTCCTGGTCTTTCCCACGCAAATGTCCTGACGCCTGACGACATCATGGCTGGCGCGCCCGTCGAAGGACCCGTGGTGATCTATGACGACGACCACTTCTACCTCGGTGGCGTCATTGCGGAGCACTGCGTCAGACTGGGCGCCAGCGTCACGCTGGTAACACCGGAGCTGCGACCTTCGGCCTATACTGCGAACACGCTGGAAGCCACGCGCATCGCGCGGCACCTGGCACGGCTTGGCGTTGAAGCAATCTGCCAGACCTCAATTGTCAGTTGCGCGTCAGGCGCACTACAACTTCAACATGCCGTCACGGACAGACATGCAGAAATTCCGTGCCGCACACTTGTCCTGCTGACGGCGCGCCTGCCGGGTGACACACTCATTGATGAGTTGCGCAATGAGCTCACCTCCGTATCCACTATCGGAGATTGCAACGCGCCATCGACAATCCAGGCCGCCGTCTATGCCGGTCATCGCTTTGCCCGCGAACTCGGCAGCGGCGCGCCAACACCTTATTTCCCGCGTGAGTTGCCGCGCATTGCATGAAACAACCGTACACGGACGACTTTTTCCGACAGTCTGAAGTTGAATCGCAATGCACACACGCGAGAAAAGTGTAGCGCGGAAAATAATTTGCAACACAACCATGTCGCGCATCCCGTAGTGTAAGTTGTAGCGCGCACGCACAAATCATTGTCTTTTCGGCATTTCTGTTTTTCCGCGCCGTCGCTCTCAGAAAATTCTCACAAATTTGTCTGTGTGCTGACATTAAGCTTCTAACCGACATTTCGTTTGCGACTGGCAACCGTCGCAAATCTCGGTCACCCTTGCTCACAGACGACCTGGTTGTTTGCAAGGCGACGCAACACTGCACAGCAAACAAGACTCCGTCCAAACCTGATTTGTGGAGAACTACTTATGCGTGTAAGATCTGTGATTGTTCCGGCGGCACTTGCGTTGATCCTTGCTGCTCCTTCCAGCTGGGCCGGTGGCCTTGGCGGACTCGGTGGCGGCCTTGGTGGTCTCGGTGGCACAGTCGGCGGTGTTGTCGGCGGCGTGACTGGTACTGTTGGCGGCGTGGTTGGCGGCGTGGGCGGCACTGTCGGTGGGGTTGTTGGCGGCGTGACTGGCACCGTTGGCGGTGTAGTTGGCGGCGTGACTGGCACAGTTGGCGGTGTAGTTGGCGGCGTGACTGGCACCGTTGGCGGCGTGACAAAAACCGTTGGCGGCGTTCTCACCACCACGACAAGCTCACTGTCTGGCGTCACATCGCCTGTCACCAGCACCGTTGGCAGCCTGACTTCGCCACTGGGCAAGAAGGCCCTCATCACGACCATTACGGCCAGGCTGGACGTCCTGAGCAACAAGAAACTTCTGAAGCTCTGCGTGTCTGCAGGTGGCAAGGGTTGCAGCGCGATGACCCGTGCTGAGCGCATCAAGTTTCTCGATGTCCGGCTCAAGGTGCTGTCCGGCAAGACGCTTCTCGGCCTGTGTGTGTCCGTTGGCGGCTCCTGCGGTGGCGGCAAGGTGACGCCTCCCGGAGGACCGAAGGACCCGACCCCATCAAAGGGTACGAAATCCGCTCAAGCAAACAGCAGGAAGTCGGCAAGCGGCAAAGACTGCGGCTGGTACGTCAGCATGGGCAACCACAGGACCTGGACCTGCGTCTACTAAGCCTGAACGACACTCATAGCACAGATGGCGTCGGTCCCCTTGGGGCCGGCGCTGTTGTGCGTTTCGACACCTGCGTCAAAGCCACGAATGACAACAATGACGGCGAGGCAAGTAGAGCACCTGGGGCCAAGCGCGCCGCGAACTCCGGAACCTGCTTCTATTTGGGTCCGCGATAACGCGTCGAACTGCGTGCCACGATTTTATGTGGCAAGACTTGCGACTGTGTCTTCCCGCCAGCCATCGCATCCAGCACCTGCCGTGCCGCGATCACCCCAAGCTCGTATTTCGGGATCTTCACTGTTGTCAGATCAAGCAGCGAGGCGAGCCGGCTATCATCGACACCGGCGACCGACATCTGCTGCGGAACATCGACACCGGCCGCGCGGAAGGTGATCAGCAGCCCGATGGCACTGTCGTCATTGGCGGCAAGAACGGCATCTGGCAAAGATTGACTTAGAATCGTGGTCGCGGCTTGGCGCCCGGATTCAAAACCGAATCCTTCATTGTGAATCATTGTGGCATCAAGCCCGGCCTCAGTCATGGCCTTGACGAAACCTTCACGGCGCAGGGTGCTCGTGTTCATGCCCTGCGGCCCGCCCACATAGGCAATGCTGCGATGACCCAACTGGATGAGATAGCGGGTCATGTCATAGGTGACCGCAATATTGTCGATCGCCAGGGTCTGAACATTCGGAAAATCCCGTGGCGCGAGCGCCAGGACGCGCCGCCCTTCTTCCTGGGCGCGCTGCACCGCCTCCTGCAATGCCTCCATTTCAGGTAGATTGCCAAACAGGCCGCCTGCAAACATCACGGCCGCCACCTTGTGGTCGAGCAGCATGCGAAAATAGGCAAGCTCGGCGTCAGGACTGCGATCGGCATTGCAAAGGATGGTGAGATAACCTTGCGGGCCTGACGTATCTTCGACCCCGCGGGCGATCTCCGCGAAATAGGAATCCGAGATGTCTCCGACGATAAGCCCGATGGTCTGCGTCCGTTGGGTGGCGAAGGCCCGCGCCAAAGCGTTGGGCTTGTAACCGATCCCCGCTGCTGCCTCGCGAACTCGCGCCCGTGTTTCAAGCGCGACAGGATGCTTTGAGTCAGACAGCACCCGGGAAACCGTGGCGATCGACGTGCGCGAAAGCCGCGCAACATCTGCGATGGAAGGACCAGCGCCGGCAGACTTGCCTTCTGCAATCGTCTTCTTGTCTCTTGCTGCCGCCATGACATCCTGTACGGGAATCGCTTGCCGCAATTCACTGGCCGCCGACCATGTGTCTTTCGACACGCTGACCGATTATTAATCACACAATATGCTGCTCTGTCCACTCCGAAATGCACCGGTGGCAAGCGCTTTCTCGTTGATTTTACGGCAACAAATCAAGCCGCGCTACAAAACCGCAACTCCCCTCCCGTCTGCACTGCCTACCCGATTGTCAAAATCGCCGGGAACTGGCCATTTCATGCGACCGGCGGGGATTGACTTCGATTGATCTGGAAAGGTAAACGTTTTCCTATGGGGAAAACGCCCCTGCCAATGGCAATGGAGGCCCGGTTTGTCGCGCAACAAGATCATGCAGGCCTCTGAAGCTGCAGGTTTCGTCGCGTCCGGCGCGACCCTGGCAATCGGGGCGTCATCCGGGGTTTCACTGCCCGATGCGACGATGGCCGCGATCGGCGAACGCTTTGACAGCACCGGCGCGCCCGGCAATCTCACGGTCATCTTTCCGATCAATCTCGGCGACATGTTCGGCCAGGCAGGCATGGACCACCTGGCCAGGCCGGGGATGCTGGCCTGCCTGATCGGCGGCTCGTTCCAGAGCGGTCCAAGCTCGGCCCAGCCTCCGGCGGCGCGCCAGCGCATCGCTGAAAATGCCATTCGCGCCTTCAACTATCCCATCGGCCACATTTCGGCGATGCTCTCGGAATCGGCTGCCAAGGGCATCGGCTTTATCTCCGAGACCGGCATCGGAACATTCATCGACCCGCGTCACGGCGGCGGCGGGCTCAATCAACTTTCGCGGAGCAACCCCTATGTCCGCCTCATGGAATTCGAGGGCCGTGACGCGTTGTACTATCCGCCCGTCAAGGTCGATGTTGCGATCATTCGCGCCACGAGCGCAGACAAACAAGGCAACCTGACCTTCGAGGAAGAAGCGGCGGTCGTATCACCATTCACACTCGCCGCAGCCGCCAAGACCAACGGCGGCAAGGTCATCGCCCAGGTCAAACGGATCAAGCCGTCGAACGAACTCGATCCACGCGGTGTCAAGGTACCGGGATACATGGTTGACGCCATCGTCGTGGTGCCCGGCCAGCAGCAGGCCACTCTGACGCCCTATCATCCGGCGCTCTCCGGCCAGGAACGGATTGATCCCGCCGAGCTGCCACCCATCGAAGATCCCGTCGATGCCTTTCTCACGCGCCGCGTCGCCGCCGAGCTTCGCGCCGGCGACATTGCCGTGCTCGGTTTCGGTGTCTGCGCCAACATTCCAACGATGCTGGCGGAAACAGGTGAGCTGGCCGACGTATCCTTCGTCATCGAGCAGGGCGCAGTTGGCGGCATCCCCCTCAACGGATTCCGCTTCGGCTGCGCTTACAATGCCGCTGCCTTTCTCGATACCAGGCTGGCCTTCGACTATCTGCGCGGTGGCGGATTCAGCATCGCCCTGCTCTCGTTCCTCCAGATTGATGGCACAGGAAACGTCAATGTCAGTTCGCTGCCGGCCTTGCCGCACGTCACCGCGGGCATCGGCGGCTTCATGGACATCGCCTACAATGCCCCCCGCCTCGTGCTTGCAGGCCAGCTGCGCGGTGGCGGTTCCGACATTGTCGTCGCGCCTGACCGGCTCAAAATCAACCGCGAGGGTAAGCACGCCAAGATCGTCAGGGAAGTCGATCAGGTAACTGTGCCAGGCGAAGTCCTTCGCCGTCCCGGCCGTTCCGTCCGCATCGTGACCGAACGCTGCACTTTCGAACTCACTGCCTCTGGGCTTCGACTTGTCGAGATCATTCCCGGCACATCGCCTGATGAGATACGCGCACTTTGCACAGCGCCATTTGCTGTTGCCGACAATCTGAAGGTCATGCCGGAAAAAATGTTCCGCGCCGATCACGGGCGGCTTTTGCAGCCACCCCACCAAGGAGACATCTGATGCCAACCAGCGAACGTCATGAAATGATCCGCGCTACCGCCCGGGCTTTCGCGGAAAGGGAAATCCGCCCGGTTGCGGCCCAACTCGATGCCGATGAGGTATTTCCGGCAGAAATCTATCGAAAGGCCGCCCAGGCCGGGTTTTTTGGTGTCAGCATTCCGGAATCGGAAGGCGGCGTCGGCGCCGATGTGCTGGCCTTTGCAATCGTCATGGAGGAAATCAGCCGGGGCTATGCCGCCATCTCCGATGAGCTCGGCAATGTCGAAATGGTCGGAGGCTTGCTCGCGCAACACGGCACGCCCGAACAGAAGGAGCGTTACCTGAAGCCGCTTCTCGCCGGCGAGGCCGTCTGCGCGTTTGCCATCACCGAGGCCGAGGCCGGTTCGGACGTTTCGGGAATCCGTATGACCGCCACCCGCGATGGTACCGATTGGCTGCTGAGTGGCGAGAAGCTGTGGATTCACAATGCACCAAACTTTGACTTCGGCGTGGTTCTGGTCCGCACCAACAAGGAAGCAGGCAACCGTGGGATGTCGACTTTCCTGGTGGAGCGCACGATGCCTGGTGTGACCACCGGCCGCCATGAAAGGAAGATGGGACAGCGCTCCGCGCAAATAGGGCCCATCTCCTTCAACCAGGTGCGATTGCCGCAAGGTGCCCTGCTTGGCACTGAGAACCGCGGCTTTCATCAGATGATGAGCGTCCTTGAAAAGGGGCGCATCGGCATTGCCTCGCTGGCACTTGGCATCCTGCGCGCTGCCCTTGATGCCTCGATCGAGCAGGCAAAGCTGCGCAAGCAGTTCGGCCAACGCATTGCCGACTTTCAGGGCGTGCAGTTCATGCTTGCCGACATGGCCAAGGACTATCACGCTGCCCGCGCCCTGACCTACGAAGCTGCAAAATCCCTGGATTGCGGCGAGCGCGCCACCATGGCCTGCTCAATTGCCAAGTGCTTTGCGAGCGATGCCGCCGTTGCTCGCACGTCCGATGCCGTCCAGATATTCGGCGGCAGCGGATACATTCGTGGCTTCGAGGTCGAGCGCCTCTATCGCGACGCCAAGATCACCCAGATCTACGAGGGTACAAATCAGATCCAGCGCATGATCATTGCCCGCCAATTGCTGGCAGACTGATCTTTCAGCGCTGCCGTGAGCGTGGGTCCAGCCAGTCACGGATGCCGTCGCCGAGGAAATTGAACCCCAGGCACACGGAAAAGATCGCCAGTCCGGGGAGAACCGACACCCACCATTCCTTGATGAGGGAGCGTCCCTCGGACACCATGGCGCCCCATTCCGGCGTCGGCGGAACAACACCAAGGCCAAGGAACGAGAGCCCCGCGAATGTGATGATGGCATTGCCGATGTCGAGGGTGAGCAGCGTCACCATCGGCCCCAGCGTGTTCGGCAGGATATGGCGGAAGATGATGCGCCAACGGTCATAGCCAAGGGCCCGCGCCGCATCGACATACTCCTGAGATCGCTGCACGAGCACCAGGCTGCGGCTCACCCGCGCATATTTCGGCCACCACACCACAACCATCGCCAGGATCGTGTTGCTCCAGCCCACACCGAGCGCTGCGGCGATTGCCATTGCGAGAATGAGCGGCGGAAAGCAAAGGAAGAGATCGGTGATCCGCATCATCGCACCATCGATGCGCGAGCCCGAGAAGGCGGCAATCGCCCCATAGGCTGTGCCGACAATGCCACCCAGAAGCACCACGGCAATGCCCGTTGGCAGTGAAATGCGCGCACCATAGATCACGCGCGACAGGACATCACGGCCAAGTTCGTCCGTGCCGAAGAAATGGCCCCATCCTGGTGCGATCAGCCGTTCTGGAAGATTGACCGCACTATAGTCTTGTGGCGCGAGCCATGGCGCCAGCAGCGCCACCAACATCCAGGCAAGGACGATCGTCGCTCCAATGATTGCCAGGAGGTATCTCCGTACGAACCTGAGGCGCCGCGCCGCCCTTTCGGCCTGTTCGATTCCACCGATCTGGGGCACGGTCATTGGCTGAGCACCCGCGGGTCGAGGAAGGCGTAACTCATGTCAACAACGAGGTTGATGATGAGATAGACCCCGGCGACCACAAGCGTGACCCCAAGGATCGCTGGAAAATCAAGCGCTGATGCCGCCTGGAATGTGTATCGCCCAAGGCCAGGCCAGGCGAAGATCGTCTCAGTCATGACGGCGCCCGACAGGAGCTCGGCATAGGCAAGTCCCCCCAGGGTCACGACCGGCATGAGGGCGTTTGGCACGGCGTGGCCATAGACGACATGTGGTTCCGCAAGGCCCTTTGCCCGCGCGACGCGCACATAGTCCTGCCCGAGGCTTTCGAGCATGCTTGAGCGCATGGTCCGCGTGATCAGCCCGAGTGTCGAGGCAGCCAGGACGGCGGCGGGCATGATGAGGTGGCTTACCGACGACCAGAAAAGCCGGAAATTGCCGGCAATCAGGGAGTCTACCGTATAGAATCCGGTCACATGTGGAGGCGCCAGATCGATCATGCCGAGCCGACCGGGCGAGGGAGCGATCTGCAGCCCACCATAGAAGAATGCCAGCGCCAGGAACGCCAGCCAGAAGGTCGGCGCCGCAACGCCAATGAGTGAAATGACCCGCGCCAGGTGATCGATCCAGCTGTCACGCCGCACTGCAGCCAGCACACCGAGCGGTATTCCGATGACCAGGGCGATGAGTGCCGCAACAGTCGCCAATTCAAAGGTAGCCGGGGCATAGGCGCGGATATCCGTAAGCACCGGCCGCCGCGACGAGATGGAGACACCGAGATCTCCATGCAGCAGGCCCTTGAGAAAAACCAGATATTGCTCGACCAGGGGCCGATCGAGCCCCCAGAGTTCACGAAAGCGCGCAACTGTTGCCGGATTGGCGGCAGCCCGGTCGCCGAGCATGGCGACGATGGGATCCTTGGGAACGACGTGGGCCACCATGAAGACAACCAGCGTCGCCGCGAGTGCCATCAGAAGCGCCGTGATCAACCGCTTGCTGACGTAGCTCAAGAGCATCCGAAGTTCCTTGCCTGCAATCAAGCGGGCCGGCCCCGTGGAGCCGGCCTGCAATGAATGATACTATTGAGCCTTTATTCAGGCCGGTCCGAGTGTCCCGAGATCGACCTGCCAACCTGTGGCAGTCATGGCCCAGCCGGTGACCGACTTGCGCACGGCAACTCGATAGATCGGCTGGAAAATGACGACATAGTTGGTGTTGTCAATGAGTGCCACAGCATATTCGCGGTACAGTTTGCGTGCCTCATCGGCGTTGGCGGCACCACCCGCCTTGGCAACCAACTCCGTGAGTTCAGCCGGAACCTGCCAGCGAACCCGGCCGGCAACACGCTGCACCGAGGCAGACGCCCACGTCCAGGCTTCCGGTGCATCCGGATTCCAGAAGGTGAGGAAGGCGGCAAGCTCACCCGCCCGGTACTTGTCGCGGGCGGTCGACTGGTCGAGCGGCTGCAGATTGGCTGTGATACCGACAGCGGCGAGTTGCGACTGGATGGTCTGGGCAATCAAGGCATAGGTCGTTCCCGCAACCGATGCATCACCAAATGAAAGATCGAAGGAGAAACCCTTTTCAAGGCCGGCCTGCTTGAGCAGGGCCTTGGCCTTTTCGGGATCGTAATTGTAGCCGATCTCCTTGGTGAGTTCCGCCGTCATGCCGCCGATGCCGTTCGGGATGAAGCTGGGTGGCCGGGTTGCGTGGCCGCCGACCAGACCCGAAATGATCTCGTCATAGTTGATGGCATGGGCAATCGCCTGTCTGGCTTCCTTGATCGCCAGGTTCGGATTGATGTCCGCGCCGGAGGTGAGCGTCATGTAGACATAGTCGAGGCTGTCACCCTCAACCAGGGCGATGTCGGCGTTGTCCTTGAGGCCATCAAGCTGCTGCGAGGTGAGGTTCAAAGCAGCCTGAATGTCTCCGCGATCCAGCGTGATGAGCTGAGTGGCACTTTCCGGAATATGCTGGAGCACGATACGGCTGAACTTCGGCGCCTCGCCCCAGTAGTTCGGATTTGCCTCCAGCACGACCTGGACGCTGGGCTCCCAACGGGCCAGCACATATGGGCCGCTGCCGGCCGAATGCGTGTCAAGCCAACTCGTCGCCTTGTCAGCAGTATCCGCACCAACTGCGCTCGTCCCGCCCTGTTCGGTGACCACCTTCGAATCCGAAATGGCAAATGTCGGGCCGACCAGCAACGTCAGGAGCGGCTGGGTCTTATCCTTGGTGACGATCTTCACCGTCAATGGATCAACGGCCTCGACGCTGGCAATGTTGCTGGCCAGTTCTGCCGGATTATCCTTGAGGTTGATGAGACGTTCCAGGCTGAACTTGACGTCATCCGAGGTCAGCGCGTTGCCGCTCGAAAACTTTACACCCTCGCGCAGATGGAAGACGAGCGCGGCGCCGTCATCGACTGCTTCCCAGGAGGCTGCAAGGCTGGGCAGCACGGTCTCGTAGTCGCCGGGCTTCATAGTAACCAGGCTGTCGTAGGTGGCGTGCATCGTGATCGGCGCCGAGTAGACGAACTGCCGGCCGGGGTCGAAGGAATTCGTGTCGCTGATATCAAGCCCGATGACAAGCACCTTGCCGTCGTCGGAATACGCGAACTGGATTGCACCCGTGCTTGCAATCAGGCCACCCAAACCTCCTGCAGCGAGCAGCTTCAGGCTTTCACGGCGGCTGATAAGTCTCTTAGTCATCATTCCTCTCCATTTCCTGTTTCCTCCTGAGCCCGTCACGAGGTTTGTTGAACACCATAGCACTCAAAAAAAATAAAGAAAGCGGTTTCCTTTTTCCCGAATTTCGTGCTAAGAGCAAGACCATAAATTGACCTAACATCGTGGAACTAAAGCTTTTTTGCTTATGTTCCCCGATAGCAACCGCTTGTCTTTCATACCCCTTATGGCTCACCATGGGTTGTCGGAACAAGCATCACGATGGATCGGAAACCGGGCCTTGAGCGCACGAGAAAAGAACTGGCTGGGACTGTCCGGCAAGACGGCATTGATCACCGGCGCGGCCAGCGGAATAGGCCTGGCAATCACCCGGGCGTTCCTGGATGCAGGCAGCGCGGTCGTAATGCTCGACTGCAATCCCGACGTTGTGAGCATTGCCCAGCAACTTTCAAATGAGACGGGTTGCAGGGCAGATGCGCACATCGTTGATGTGCGAAATCACTCTGAGCTTGAACGCGTCCGCGCCACGCTCGAGGAAAGCGCTCGACCAATCGATGTCCTGATACCCAATGCCGGTGTCAACGTCCGCAAGCCCTTCATCGAATTGGGCCCCGAACAGGTTGATACGATCATTGAAACGAACCTGACGGGTGTCGTCGCCACGATGCGGATCTTCGGGCCGATGCTGTTCGGCCGCGACGGCGCAAGCGTCGTCATCACATCGTCCGCCGCGGCAATGCACGGCATGGTGCTGCGGGCAGTCTATTCAGCCACCAAGGCGGGCACATCCGGTCTTGCCCGCAGTGTTGCAATGGAATGGGGTCCACATGGTGTGCGCGTCAATGCCGTGGGGCCGGGCGTGATCAGAACTCCACTGACACAGGCCTATATGAAACAGTTTCCCGAGCGCGAAACAGCCGCGCAATCGCAGGTGCCACTAGGCCGCGTCGGGACGCCCGAGGAAGTGGCGGACGTCGTCATCATGCTTGCCGGACAGCCGGCGCGCTTCATGACAGGCCAAACACTCTACGTCGACGGCGGACTGACCGCCGGAACAAGCTGGTGGTAATGGACAACCGATCATGAACGATACCGACTCGATACACACCTTTCCAATCGGAAAATCCGTGACCTTCAGCAAGACCGTCTCGGAGTCGGACATCTACCTTTTCGCGGGCATCACTGGTGATTTCGATCCGATCCACGTCGACCAGGAATTCGCGCGCACGACCGCTTACGGCCAGCGCATTGCCCACGGCGCATTGATCCTCGGCTATATGTCAACCGCCTCCACGCTCATCCACCAGGGCTTCGGGCGCCCGCTCGTGTCGCTTGGCTATGATCGCATTCGCCTGGTGGCACCGGTGTTCGTCGGCGACACAATCACCGTGACCTACACCGTCAAGGAAACGGATATCGAGAAGAGCCGCACGATCGCGGAATGCATCTCCAGAAACCAGCGCGGCGAAACAGTCATCGTCGCGACCCATATCCAGAAGGTCCTGTGACAGCAGCGACAGCCAGGACAGCAAGGCCATCCGGAGCGGCGACCGGGGACGCACCGCTTCTCGACATATCTGGTCTATGCACCTACTTTTTCACCGGCAGTGGTGTGGTGCGCGCCGTTGATGATTTCAGCATCAGGATGTTGCCCGGCGAGATTGTCGGAATTGTAGGTGAATCCGGATCCGGCAAGAGCATGACCGGACTGTCCATACTGCGCCTTGTGGATGAACCCGGACGCATCGTTGCCGGTTCGATCCGCTTTCGTGGGCAAGACCTGGAAAAGCTGTCGCCAGCGGAAATCCGTGCGGTGCGTGGTGCCGGAATCGGCATGGTTTTCCAGGATCCCATGACGTCGCTCAACCCCGTCAAGCGCATTGCCGGGCAGATCATGGAAGCAATCCGCGCCCATCGCCCCGTTGCAAAGTCCGAGGCGCGTGACCGCGCCGTAGCGTTGCTGAAGCGCATGGGAGTTCCGGCACCCGGCCGGGCCGTTCAGGCCTTCCCGCATCAGTTTTCAGGTGGAATGCGCCAGCGCGTCGTCATGGCAATCGGATCAGCCAACCAGCCCGAACTGCTCATTGCCGACGAACCCACCACTGCCCTCGACGTGACGGTGCAGCGCGAAATCCTTTCCCTGCTGCGCGAACTTGCAACCGAGTCACAGACGGCGATCATGCTGATCACCCACAATCTCGGTGTGGTCGCAGCCACCTGTGATCGCGTTGCGGTGATGTATGCAGGTGAGATCGTTGAATCCGGCCCCGCAGAAACCGTCCTGTCGCACGCCAGCCACCCTTACACGCAATCACTGCTGAACGCCGTCCCGCGTCTCGACCGGTCATCATCTCACGGTCGCCGCCTCGCCATCGTTGGCGGGGCACCACCCGACCCCCGCGCTGTCAATGAAGGCTGCCGCTTCCAGCCGAGATGCCCTTACGCCACCGCAAGCTGCGCCAGGCATCCGGCCCTGCTCCCGGTGGCTGATGGCCACGACTCACGGTGCTGGGTTGCCCAGACTGGCGCAACTCCCTGGCAGTCCCTGAAACCGGCAGAGCCGGCCACGCCGTCAGCAGGTTTGCGCACGCAAAGCGCGCCACTTCTCGTCGTCTCCAACCTGTCAAAGCAGTTCAGCGTTGGGCGCGGCCGCAGCAAGCAGCGCGTCACCGCTGTCGATAATGTCAGCTTCACCATACCATCCGCGCGCACCCTTGGCCTTGTTGGCGAGTCCGGAAGTGGAAA
Organism: uncultured Aestuariivirga sp.; assembly: GCA_964620785.1. Classification (GTDB taxonomy): domain Bacteria; phylum Pseudomonadota; class Alphaproteobacteria; order Rhizobiales; family Aestuariivirgaceae; genus Aestuariivirga. The sequence goes on along the minus strand of CAZUKI010000005.1, from coordinate 7,723 downwards.
ATCAACTGTCGCCCGCCTGCTGACGCGACTTGTCGAGCCCGCGAGCGGCAGCATCATGTTCGAAGGCCGAGACATAACACGGCTGTCGAATGCCGAACTCAGGCCCGTGCGCAGCCGCCTGCAGATGATTTTCCAGGACCCGTACGCCTCGCTCAATCCGCGCATGACGGTTTTCGAAACCGTTGCCGAGGCCTATCGCTTCCACCACCCCCAGGCTTCCTCTGCAGACGTCACAGGAAAGGTTGAGGCAACACTTGCCCGCGTTGGTCTCGGCGCTCGCGGCCACCGTGACCGCTATCCGCATGAGTTCTCCGGTGGCCAGCGCCAGCGCATCGGCATTGCCCGCAGCCTGATCGTCGATCCAAGGTTCATCGTCGCTGACGAGCCGGTTTCAGCCCTTGACGTCAACGTCCAGGGCCAGATCATCAACTTGCTGGTCGAACTGCAGGAAGAGAGCAAGCTCACCTACCTGCTCATTGCCCATGATCTCGCGCTCGTCCGTCATGTCTCGGATGAGGTTGCGGTCATGTACCTCGGGAAGATCGTGGAATGGGCATCGGCATCGGAACTCTTCGACAGGCCGCGCCACCCCTACTCGCGGTTGCTCATCGATTCAGCACCCATACCGGATGTCGCGGCCGAACGTAGCCGCAAGGTCTGGGCCGGCATTGGCGAGACACCAAGCCCGCTGGCCCGTCCCAGCGGCTGTGTCTTCCGCACGCGCTGCCCCTTTGCAAAGGCAATCTGCGCCGAGGCCGAGCCACAGCTTGAACCGGTCGCAGGCGGAACACACAAATTCGCCTGCCATTTTCCGCTCGAGGACTGATCCCTGTTTTCACATGATCCAACATATGAGGTGCATTAGATGACTGTCTTGAACACGTGGGACCTGTCAGGACGCGTTGCCCTGATTACCGGAGCTGGCTCCACAGGTGGCATCGGTTTTGCCACAGCGGCCGCAATGGCGACGGCCGGAGCAAAGGTGGCGATCGCCGACCTTCCGTCAACGGACGTCACCAAGATCCTTCCGCTGTTGCCTGGAAGTGGCCATTCTGCCCACACGGCTGACATCACCAATCCCGAACAGACGGCAAAGCTCGTCAATGACGTAGTGGCACGGCATGGCCGGCTCGATACGCTGGTCAACGCCGCAGCCATCCTGATCGTGCAGCCGTTCCTCGAGGTTGATCCCGCCTCCTGGGCAAAGACCCTCGAAGTGAACACCACCGGCACATTCTACATTGCGCAAGCGGCGGCGCGCCACATGGTCAAGCATGGCGGCGGGCAGATCATCCTCATCGCCTCGAATGTCGGGCGCGTGCCGCGCATCAACAATGCCAGCTATGCCACATCAAAGGCGGGCGTGATCCATCTCGCGCGCTGCATGGCCATGGAACTCGGCCCGCAGAACGTCAGCGTCAACGCCCTTTGCCCCGGTTCGACGGCAACGAGCATGCTTCTCGCAAACCAGGCGGGCGGCGATTCGAAGCGGCTTGACGGCATCATCAAGGGCAGCATCGAACAGTGGCGCACCGGCATTCCACTGGGACGCCTCGCCGAACCCGCCGACCAGGCGGCGCTGGCAGTGTTCCTTGCTTCCGCCGGAGGCCGTTACATCTCCGGCCAGGCGATTTGCGTGGACGGCGCCCAGACATACTTCGCTTGAGGCGTTTCCATGCAGATTGTTGAAGCAGCGAAGGCCATGGAGTTCGTCCGCTCGGGCGATACCATTCTCATTGGCGGCTCTGGCGGCGGGCACTCGGTGCCGGAGCGATTGATCGTCGCGCTGGAAGAACGATTTCTTGCAAGCGGCGAACCGCGAGCAATCACCGTGGTCCACCCCGTCGGCATCGGCGATGAAGCAACGCAGGGCGTCGGGCGTTTCGTCCATCGCGGGATGCTGAAGCGCATCGTCACGGGAACCCTTGTCGATTCTCCGCCGCTGGAGAAACTCGCGATAGAAGGTGCAATCGAGGCCTATACCTTGCCGCAGGGCGCCCTGTCGCAGCTCATGCGCGAAATGGCTTCCGGCAGGCCCGGCCTTCTGACGCCAACTGGCCTGCACACCTTTGCCGATCCGCGTATCGGCGGCGGCAAGCAGTCACCGACGGCAAAGGAAGACCTCGTCGAGATCGCAGACTTCGCCGGCAAGACGTGGATGTTCTACAAGCCGTTCCATGTCGATGTCTGTTTCCTGCGCGGCACCACGGCCGACGAGGATGGCAACATCACCATGGAGCAGGAAGCCGTCTTTGGCGAAATGCTGTCGATGGCTCAGGCGACGCGGCGGGCCGGCGGCGTTGTCATTGTGCAAGTGAAGCGCGTGGCAAAGCGACAGACGCTCGCCCCGAAACAGGTGAAGATTCCCGGCATCCTGGTTGACCTGGTTGTCGTCGATCCGGAGCAGCGCCAGTCCTACCTCACCGAATACAGCCCGGCATTTGCAGGCGAGCTGCGCATCCCTGTATCCGATCTTGCCCCGCTTGCTCTGGACGCCCGCAAGGTTATAGCGCGGCGCGCCGCGATGGAGCTCTTCCCCGGTGCGGTCTGCAATCTTGGCTCTGGCATATCGACGGGCATTGCCCGCGTCGCGGCGGAAGAAGGCGTGCTCGATACTGTCGTGCTGACCAATGAGCAGGGCTTGATCGGCGGTGCGCCAGCCATGGGTGTCGAAGCCGGCGCCGGCACCAACTTCATGGCGATGATCGACCAGCCCTATCAATTCGACTTTTACGATGGCGGCGGACTTGACCTCGCCTTCCTGTCCTTTGCCGAGCTTGATTCCGGCGGCAACATCAATGTCAGCCGCTTCGGTGATCGTGTCATCGGCTTTGGCGGCTTCATCAACATCAGCCAGAACGCAGCCAAGGTCGTCTTTTCGGGAACCTTCACGGCTGGTGGCCTCAAGCTTGGGCTCGGCGACGGCAATCTCTCGATCGTCAATGAGGGCCGCAGTCGCAAGCTTGTCGCGCGCGTCAACCAGATTTCCTACTCTGCTGCCTACGGCCGCGACCGTGGTCAGAAAGTTCTCTACGTCACGGAGCGTGCCGTTTTCCGCCCGACCGCAGAGGGGCTAGAACTGATCGAGATCGCCCCTGGCATTGACCTGGAGCGTGACATCCTCGCCCTCATGGATTTCCGGCCGGCAATTTCGCCACAGCTGAAAAAGATGGACGCCAGCCTGTTCAAGCCGGAACCCGTCGGGCTGTCAGGCCTCATAGCGGCAAGGCAGCGCATCTTCCGGTCGCGGCGCATGACGGAATACGCCGCAGCCAATGCCGGTTAGGGAGGTGAAAATGATCCAGCCACAAGAGACATCCAATTCCGCAGACCGGGATGCGGTGCTGGTGACCAGGCCGTGCCCGCACGTCGCAGTCGTGACAATTGCTTCGCAGCCACTTGGTGTGCTTCGGGTTTCGGTCAAGAAACGCATGCTAGCCATTCTCAAGGAACTCGACGCCAACACGGAGGTTCGTGCCGTGGTCCTGACAGGCAGCGGCAAGGCATTTTCTGTCGGCTCCGACGTACTGGAATTCCAGCGCAGTGCCGACTGGCTCAGGTCCGCCGAGGACGCCGAAAACGCCGTGAACGACTTCATTGAGGCGACGCGCCTTCCGGTCATTGCAGCCATTGGTGGACATGCCCTTGGTGGTGGCATGGTCCTGGCGCTGGCTTGTGACATCCGCATCGCCCATCGCTCGGCTCGCCTCGGCGTGCCCGAGGTCAAGGTCGGCGCCTTTGCCTCCGGCAGTGGCACTCAACGCCTCCCCGCCCTGATCGGCCGCGGCAAAGCACTTATGCTTCTCATGACGGGCCGACTGATCGACGCGGACGAAGCCGCACGCTTGGGCCTGGTGGAGAGCGTGACTGATGGCGACGTCGTCGAGGCGGCCGTCAAGCTTGCCGCCGAGATCGCCGAGATGCCGCCCAAGGCAGTTGAAGCTTCCAAGCGCTGCGTGGTTGCCGGACAGAACATCGGCCGCGCAGCCGGAATGGCCGAGGAAATGCACTATGCCGTCACGCTTGGCCTCAGCGATGACGCCGCCGA
>CAZUKI010000005.1:0-3575 GCA_964620785.1 uncultured Aestuariivirga sp. | reverse complement strand
GCACTTCTCGACCACACACGCGATCTGTTGAACCAGACAATCGACTTTGCTGGCGAAGCAGGCGCACGCTTCATCATCGCCTTCAGTTTCCATCGGGCAGGCTTGAGCGGTGGGCCAGCGCCCGCAGAAGTGATTGATCATCTGGGTGCCGCGGCAGACCGCGTTCGCGCCGCCGGCCTCGAACTTCTGATCGAGACCGAAGAGGGTTACTGGGCCGACACCGGCGCCCGTTCAGCAGAAATCGTGCGGGCGATCGGCCACCAGAGAATCGGCATCAACTGGGATCCCGCCAATTCCTTCTGCGAGGGTGATGTGCCCTTTCCCGTTGGCTACGGGCATCTGCGGCCGCACATCAGGAACGTTCACTTCAAGGACGCCCGGCGTGACACTGCGGGCGTCGCTACCTTCGTCGCCGACGGCGAAGTCGACTGGCCGGGACAGATCGCCGCTCTCGTCCGCGACCGTTACGCTGGCTGCATCGCAATCGAACCACATCTCGAACGTCCTGTCGCCGCCGTGCGCCACAGTCTTGGAAAATTGCGCTCAATCATCGCGGAAGCGACTGAAAGCTAACAGAAAGAGGAGAATTTAGCAGTGCAAGCCGAACATCTCGCCGGAATCATCCCGGCAGTCATCATCCCCATGGGCCCTGACTATGCGATCGACTTCGACGCGTACCGCCGCTACCTGCGCTGGATCGTCAGCCTCAACCCCGTCGGCATCGCCGTCAATGTGGACACCGGCGAAGGCCCCTACTTGACATCGGACGAACGCGCCGAGGTCATTCGCGTCACCAAGGAGGTGGCAGGCAAGAAATGCAAGGTCATCGCCGGCTGCGGCGGCCCGGCCACCAGTTTCGCTGTCGCCAACGCCAAGGTCGCCCGCGACGCCGGGGCCGATTCCCTTCTCGTCTTCCCGACGGCTGCATTCCTCAACGACCCACTCGATCCGCGCATCGCCTATGACTATCACAAGGCCATTGCCGACGCTTCAAACCTGCCAATTGTCCTCTTCCAACTCGGCACCGTGTTCGGCGGCGTGAACTACACGGCGGAAGCGCTGCGAGCGATGATGAAATTGCCCCAGGTCATAGGCATCAAGGATGCCTCTTTTGACTCATCTCGCTTCTGCATGGTGCGTGACATTGTCAATGAACAGGACCGCAAGATCACCCTGCTCACAGGAAATGACAATTTCCTGCTCGAGAGCTTTCTCCTGGGCGCAGAAGGTGGCCTCCTCGGCTATGGCGCCGTTGGCGCAGGACTGCTGATCGAGCAACTCAACGCCGTGAAGCAGAACGCCTTCGATCTCGCCAAGCGCCAGCAGGCAACCGTGCAGGGCTATTGCGATTACATCTATGGCCGTCCGATCGGCGACTATCGCGGCCGCTGCAAGGTCGCCCTCGTTCACATGGGCATACTTACCCCGGAGCAAACCTATGTTCGCCCGCCCTACCGCTCGCTGTGGAACGATGAAAAGGACAGAGCGCGGGATGCGGTCCGCAAGTTCGGCCTCGAGAATATTGGCCGCGCCTAGGCGTCAAGAGCGGCGCGGACGTTGCGGAGTACGTCCGCGCCAAACGATGGGCAAGAGGCATTGGATTTGCAGCGATGGCGAGGGGTGCAGGTAGCCTGTTTCCTTGTACGCTTAGATGCACCCCGAAGTTCGCGCATGTCACTCCGGCGGAAGGTCTGATGCAAAAAACTGGAGCACGTTCGTTGTGATGCGGGCGATGTTGTTGTTATAGTCGTTCCAAGCGAGCGCTCCAGCATAGGTCATTGAGCCAATCGAGAACACTGCTCCGCCGTTGTCGGTGGTGAAGTAGACCATGTCGGCGCGCACCTGGGAGGGCTTGTGCTGGCCGCCCTGGCCGGGGAGCGCGAGCGTCTGCTCTTCGATGACCAGCTGATACTCGTTGCCGAGTGGTGTGGACGAAGCCAGGATGTGCGCATGCGCCGGACTGCCGAGGGACACGTCGTGGCGGTCGACTTCGTCGCCCACCGCACCTCCGAGCACATGGCCAAAGTCGCCGACGAGTTCTTCGTTCACACCCTTGAAGATCGCAGCACCCGGCCCGGTGTAACTCGCATCAAGCCGCCGGTAGCCGCTGCCTTTCGACCATCCTTCGGAAGCAAACCCCACACCGACAAGGCCATGCGGCCCGCGACCACGCGTCTTCCAGATTCCGCCCTGCTCGAGGCTCCCGACGTGAGTGCGTTCACCATAGGGTGCATCCCAGCAGCGTGTACCGGAATTGTCGCGCCTGACTTCAATCACCCAGGGCCGCTCTGGATCGTGGCTCGTCACCCAGTAGAAGCCGTTGCCGCCGAGATACATCAACCTTCCACCGGACTTCAGATAGTGTTCAAGGTGGTCCTGGGCGTTGCGAGTCCAGTATTCCGGATGCGAGCTTGTGACGATCACCTTGTACTTGCCGAGCAGTGCTTGTCCTTCGCGATGCAAATCCTCGTCGGTCGCCACGTGGAAGGGCAACCCAGTGCGTTCCATCCACTCGACGATGTACATGTCCTGCGGAAAGTGACGGTAGGAGCCGGTGAGCCAATTGGGGTACCCCGGCCGGATATTGATGATGGGCCTCCTACGGCTGGAATAGCGGACGGGCGTTCCATCCGAATGGGTGTCGTAGCAGGAGCGGCCGAATTCCGGATCAGTGAACAGCAGCTTTTCATCGTCCGGTACCACCATGTCGTGCGTCATCACCGCGCTGAAATCGAGCGCCGCAAGATGATCGTTGGCATAGGCGAGATAGGTGTTGGTGGAGGCCAGGAACAACGCTGGCGCAGTTTCGCCTTTCTGTCCCATGACGAAGAGTGGATAGTGTTCCACCTCGGTCTCTGATGACAGCCGCACGGCATAGATGCCACTTTTGATATCTAAAGGCAGCACAAAGTCGAGATCGTAACTCCACCCGGCATCGACCATGTCATCTTCGTGGAATTGCAGCGCGCAGTATTGTGCCGGCGTCTCGATGAAGGAGTCGCTCCTGCCGTCCCAATTCCGCCCCGTCACACCGCGCTCGACGCCGTTGATGAGCTCGCCACTTGGAACGCCCGGCACCAGTGAGCGTACTGATCGCGACGACCAGTCGCCACCTATCACCCATTCGGCGCTGGCTCTTGTGGCGGCGGCAGTGGCGTTGCCGTTGTGATGAAGCTCGCGGCACTGGCCGGCGTCGAGTACGGATGCGAACAGCCGAGGAGAATCGATCTTGCCATTGTAACACTGTACGGCACGGCGTGCCGCGCCAAATCCTGTCGAGGCAAGCATGAGTTCATGCGGGCGGCCGATGGCGCTGCCCGCGCCTGTGTCACGCGCCTCGCGCATGCGTGTGTGGCCCTTGAGCAGCTTGATGTCGAGTGCAGAACCCTCCGGCCCCACCGTTACCACGACAGAATACCAGTTTCGCGCCATGACAGGCATGCTTGAAGTGACCAGTACGTTACCGGTTTTGAGGCTGAGGCGCCCATCCGCCAAAATGAGCTCCAGGGTGCCTGCAGTGTGATTGATGGCCCAGACCGTCTGTGCAGATCCCGAGGGACGGGTGGGCCAGATCG
>CAZUKI010000004.1:27564-29000 GCA_964620785.1 uncultured Aestuariivirga sp. | reverse complement strand
ACCTGCGGTCCACCCGGATATCCGAGCCCAAGCAGTTTTGCGGTCTTGTCAAAGGCCTCACCCAAGGCATCGTCGATGGTGGTGCCGAGCCTCAGATAATCGCCGACGCCTCGCACAAGCTGGAACTGGCTGTGACCGCCGGACACCAGAAGCATCAGGTAGGGGAAGGAGCACGCACCCAGCAGGCGCGGCGTCAGGGCATGGCCTTCCAGATGGTTGATGGCGAGGAAGGATTTCGAGCCAGCAAAAGCCAGAGCCTTTCCCATGGTAAGCCCCACCATGAGACCAGCCGAAAGGCCAGGACCGGCGGTTGCGGCGACGGCATCGATGTCCGTCAGGCTGACACCAGCTTCGCGCAGGGCAAGGGCGACCATGCGCTCGAGGTGCAGGATGTGGGCGCGGGCCGCCACTTCGGGCACGACTCCCCCAAAGGGAGCGTGGTCCCTGACCTGGCTCAACACGGCATTCGACAGGATCTGGCCTGCACCGGCAGGCGTCCGGCGCACCACGGCGGCTGCCGTTTCATCGCAGGAGGTTTCCAGTCCAAGTATGGTGAGGGCTGCGGCCAAAGGTTTGCTGTTGCTTCGGGATTTATGGTCTAAAGGGCCTGTAGCATCGCCACGACAGATTGCGCAAATGGACAGAATTCGACTTGGTACCCGTGGCTCGCCCCTTGCCCTCGCGCAGGCGCGGGAAGTCAAGGGGAGACTGGAAAAAGCCCACGGACTTGGCCCCGACCAGGTCGAGATCGTCACCATCACGACGACCGGGGACCGCATCAAGGACAGGCCGCTTGCCGACATCGGCGGCAAGGGTCTTTTCACCCGGGAAATCGAGGATGCCCTGCTCTCGGGCAGCATCGACCTTGCAGTTCACTCCATGAAGGACATGCCGGCCCAGACGCCGCCGGGCCTCATGTTCCCTTCGGTCCTGCCCCGCGAAGATGCACGCGATGCCTTCATCAGTCTCCGGCATGGAAGCTTTGCGGCATTGCCGCAGGGGGCCGTCATGGGGTCATCGTCGGTGCGCCGCACGGCGCAATCCCTGCGCCTCAGGCAAGACCTCAATTCCGTCGGTTTCCGCGGCAATGTCGAAACGCGCCTGCGCAAACTGTCGGAAGGACTTGCCGATGCAACCTTCCTGGCCTGTGCCGGCCTCAACCGGCTGGGGCTTTCGGCACATATTACGGAGATCATGAGCACCGAGGACATGCTGCCCGCCGTGGCGCAAGGCATCATCGTCATCGAAGTCTCGGAACGCAACGCCGCGGCGCGGGAGCTTGTGCTGGCCATCAACGATCCCGCCACCATGGCGGCGGCCACATGTGAGCGCGCCTTCCTCGCCGGGCTTGATGGCTCCTGCCAGACGCCGATCGCCGGCCACGCCACGGTGTCGGGCACAGGCATTTCATTTCGCGGCCAGGCCCTCACACTGGA
>CAZUKI010000004.1:26291-27464 GCA_964620785.1 uncultured Aestuariivirga sp. | reverse complement strand
TGGTTCCTGACGCGCGCTTCCAGGCGATCTGTGTTACCAGCGCCAATGGTTTGCAGCGGCCCGATGTGTTCCACGGGCTGCACCGCTTGCCGCTGTATTGTGTGGGGCCACAATCCGCCGAGGCTGCACGCAAGGCAGGATTTTCAGATGTCCGTGAAAGGGGCGGCAATGTCGAGGGCCTTTGCGCCGCGATCAGCACCGAACTGGACAGCGCGCGCGGCCCCCTGCTCTATGCGTCGGGCAATGAAACATCAGGTGACCTGGAAGGCTCCCTCACGCGCAGCGGCTTCAAGGTGCATCGCACGGTGGTTTACGATGCCGTCAAGATTCCACTTTCCCTCACGCGTGATGAACTACTTGGCGCCGACGGTGTGCTTCTCTATTCGCCGCGCAGCGCCAGATTGTGGGTGGAAGCTCTGGTGGCCGTGACTGGCGAACGCAAGGCGCCGCTGATGCATTTCTGCCTGTCGCAGAATGTGGCGCGCGCGCTTTCGCCGGACAGCCGGTTTTGCGTTGCAGAGCAAGCAGATGAAGCCCACATGATGACACTGCTTGATCGCGCCAGCGAACAAGAATAGTCAACTGTCATGAGCAGCAACGACATGCGTGAGACGCCGGATATCATTGATCTGGACCCGGCCTCGGTGACCGACCACGACAAGCCCGCAAAGAGCGCCGGCGCAGAAGCAAGCACGGCGCGTTCGCCCTTCTCGGCGTCACCGGTGATCGTTGGTGTCACTGCCCTGGTGATTGGCGCCATAGCAGGTGGCTGGGCCTACAGGGATTATCTCTGGCACTACCTGCCAAATGTCGAAGTGACCGAACTTATCCGGCGCACGGAAGGCCTTGCCACCGACAATGCCACCCTGAAGGAGCAGGTCGCGAGCCTCCAGCAACTGTCTGCCCAGCTCAAGGCTGATATCGATGCCAATGAAACCATCATGGCCTCGGCGAACGCCACTGCGAAATCAGCAGCCAGTGCGATCACCTACCTCAGCACACGGGTGGATGGCATCGCCACAACCGTTGCCGACACCACCAACCGGATCAACACACTGGCCACGGACCTCCAGAACCAGCCTGCAACGGTCGATGGCACGGCACCTGCCGCCGTGCCGGCGGATCTCCTGCAGCGGCTGGAAGCGCTGGAAAAGGATGTGGCCAGCCTCAAGG
>CAZUKI010000004.1:19144-26191 GCA_964620785.1 uncultured Aestuariivirga sp. | reverse complement strand
GAGCTTCAGCCCGTCACGCCGAAGGATGACAGCTGGACAGGCTGGGTCCTCGATACGCTTTCAGACCTCGTGACCGTGCGCATTGCCGGAGCATCCGATTGGCGGCGCGGTGCCGAAGCCGCCGCAGCCTTCGCCGAGAGCGGCGACCTGCAGCAGGCTATTGATCACCTGGGCGGGATTGAAGGCCCGCGCCCGCCCGGCATCGAGCAATGGCTGGAAGCAGCCAACGCGCGGCTTGCCGTTGATGGGCAGATTTCCTCGGTCGAGGCCGCGGTGCTGCGCGCCATCGCTGCCAAGGGCTGAGATCGGGACGCGCCATGCTCAGACTCCTCTGGCGCTTCCTGCTTCTGATGGTCCTGGCGATTGCCTTTGCCTGGCTCGCCGACAGGCCCGGCAGCATCACGATCAACTGGCTCGGGCGCGAAATCCAGATGTCGCTCGTCGTGGCAGCAACCATAGCGATCATTGCGATTGTTGCCCTCATCTTTGCATGGACGATGCTGCGGCAATTGTGGCGCAGCCCGCGGGCGGCGCGCGAGTACTGGCGTTTCCGCAAGCATCGCAAGGGCTATGAAGCCCTGTCGAAGGGGCTGATTGCGGCCAGTGCCGGAGATGCACATGCCGCATCACGCAATGCCGCCCTGGCAGGAAATGCCCTGTCCGATGAGCCTCTGGTCAATGTCCTTGCCGCCCAGGCAGCGCAGCTCAAGGGTGACAAGGCCAATGTCAAACGGATCTTCGAGGACATGGCCAAGGACCCGGATACGGAACTCCTCGGTCTACGCGGGCTGTTCTCCGAGGCGCGGAACTCGGGCGACCTCGTGGCGGCGCTCAAACATGCCGAGCGTGCCGTTGCACTCAATCCCCGCCTGCCCTGGGCTTCGAGCGCCGTACTGCAGGTGCAGACAGCCCGAAAGTCATGGGAAGCTGCGGCACTGACGCTCGACCAGCAGGGACGCAACGGCCTCCTTGAGCGCGCCGAAGCCAACCGCAAGCGGGCGGCCATGCTCACCGCCGAAGCACTGGCGGCCGAAGAGAGCGACAGGGCAAAGGCCTTCAAGCTGGCGGGCGCGGCACTGGACCTTGAGCCCGGTCTTGTTCCCGCGGCAGCACTGGCAGCCCGCTGCCACATGGCGGATGGCAGCACGCGAAGGGCCATGAAGCAGTTGCGCAGCGCCTGGGCACTCTCGCCACACCCCGAGCTTGCCGATCTCATTGCCAGGGCCAACCCTGCCGACGGGCCGGAGGAACGCTTCGAGCGCGTGCGCGATACGGTGGGCGATCCGGCGGCCAACATCGAAGCTGCCGTCGCCCTCTCGAAGGCAGCGCTGGCGGCGCGGCGCCTCGATGTGGCGCGCGAGGCGTTGACGGCCTGGTCCGCCTCGATGCCACAGGCGCGGGTTTGCGCGCTGCTTGCCCAGATCGAGGAAGGGGCCGGTGACAAGGGCCGGGCCCGAGAGTGGCTGGCCCGTGCCATTCATGCTCCGCGCGATCCCATGTGGGTTTCGGATGGAGTGGCCAACACCCGCTGGGTTCCCGTTTCGCCCGTCACCGGCGAGATCGTGCCCTGCGAATGGAAAGTGCCCTATGACATGCTGCCGCCGGAGGATAACCCGCTGCTCAGTGCCACGACAGGCCAGCCGGATGCCGCCCCGGCACTTCCCGCCCAGCAGGTGACGGCGGAGGCCACTGTTCCGGCACCGCGCCCGCCCGATGACCCGGGGGTCGCCACCAGCGAAGAGCCCAACTGAGGTGGTGGTTGAAATGCCGCCCAGAACCGTCTAAGCCCCGCGCCATCCCTGTCGCCGCTTTAGCTCAGTTGGTAGAGCACATCATTCGTAATGATGGGGTCGCGTGTTCGAGTCACGCAAGCGGCACCATTTCCTCATAGCCGGACTTTTACCAACGGTTGATGCCGGGACGTCCGGTGTCCGGGCCTCCCTTCCATTTCATTCAGTTGTCACGAAAATCAGTGAGAGCGTGGTGCCGAGGTGAGACCCATGCCGCAACTCGGAAACGAACCCTTTTTGCACAAGAATGCCAGTGTCAAAGGCTCGAAGCTTGGCCGCTTCGTCGAGATCGGTGAGGGCACTCACATTCTCGACAGCACCATCGGCGACTACTCTTACACGGCCCGCTATTCGGACATCGCCTATTCCACACTCGGCAAGTTCGTGAATGTGGCCGCCTTCACGCGTATCAACCCGGGTGAACACCCGCATCACCGCGCCTCCCTCCATCACTTCATGTATCGCTCCAGCTACTTCTGGCCCGACGAACCCGACGAAGCCTTTGTCTTCGACTGGCGGCGTTCACGCCCGGTCCGGATCGGCCATGACACCTGGATCGGCCATGCGGCCATCATCATGAAGGGTGTCACGCTCCACGATGGCGCCGTGGTTGCTTCGAACGCCGTCGTGACACGCGACGTGCCACCCTACGCCATCGTGGGCGGCACTCCGGCAAGCATCATCAAGTGGCGTCACCCGCCGCAGACCGCAGAACGGCTGCAGGCATTGGCCTGGTGGAACTGGGACCATGAAACGCTGCGCACTGCCCTGCCCGACTTTCGCACGCTGAGCGCCGAGGCTTTCCTCGAACGCTACGAAAGCCGGCCGGCACACCATCCCGTTATCAACACGCCTGTCACGGAACTGTCGCACACAACTGGTTGACAGAGGCGATGCACACCCACGCGTCGCGCCATGATGATAAGCGGGCTGGCGCCATGCGCCTGTTCGCGCTTGCGCCATGGGAGCAGCTTGAGCGCCTTACGGAAAGTCTCGCTGACGAACCCTGCCAGGAGTTGCGCCAACCGGAAACCGGCCTCGTGATGTTGCGCGGTCGCATGGGTGCAACAGGTGCCCCGTTCAATTTCGGCGAGGCGACCGTAACGCGCTGCAGCGTCAGGCTCGCGGATGGCACGGAAGGCCACGCCTACATCATGGGCAGCAATGCCGCGCACGCCCGCAGGGCCGCGCTCTGCGATGCAGTCTTTCAGGTCCACCCGGCGAAACTGTTGACCGTGCTGCGCGACATCGAGGCTTTCATCGACGCGGCGCGGCGCGAAACTGCCGCGAAAGCCGCGGCCACCAAGGTCGATTTCTTCACGATGGTGCGCGGCGATGACTGACGTACAGACACTGCAATCGCCAGCGGAGGCGGCACGCCTGTTCCGCGAGATCCTGTCGGCCTTCGCGACGCCAGCCACTCCGGTCAGGCTGTCAAGAACACCGGAAGCACCGAAGGCCCTTCATCCCGCATCAGTCGCGCTGCTCCTGTCCCTGTGCGACTACCAGACGCCCATCTGGCTTGCGCCCGGCCTGGACAGTACCGAAGCGCGCAAATTCATCCGCTTTCACACCGGCGCGCCACTGGCAAGAACAGCAGGAGAAGCGGCCTTTGCCCTTGCCCCGGCTGACATCAATGCAGGCAGCCTCGACGGATTTGCCCTCGGAACTCATGAATATCCTGACCGCTCAACCACCATCATCCTGCAGACGGAAAGCCTCGAAGGCGGGGCCATTGCCGTGATCGAGGGGCCCGGTCTCAAGAGCCCGGTCAGCTTTGCGCCGACCGGCACGACCGCCGGTCTTTGGCAACGGTTAAAGGACAACGCAGCGCTGTTCCCCATCGGCTTCGACATCGTATTTTCCAGCGGCCAAGAGATTGCCGCGCTGCCGCGCTCCATGCAGATCAGCATGGCGGAGGCCGTCTGATGTATGTGGCTGTGAAAGGCGGCGAGAAGGCCATCGATGCCGCCCATCGCTGGCTTGCCGACGAGCGCCGCGGCGATACCGCTATTCCAGCCTTGAGCCTCCAGCAGATCCTCGGGCAACTCACCCTGGCCGTTGACAGGGTGATGAACGAGGGATCGCTCTATGACCGCAACTGGGCCGCCCTCGCCATCAAGCAGGCGCGCGGCGATCTCATCGAAGCCATCTTTCTGGTGCGCGCCGCTCGCACCACCCTGTCGCGCTTTGGCAGCGCGGAACCGCTGGACACGCAGGCGATGCGCGCCGTGCGGCGCGTCTCTGCCGCTTTCAAAGATATTCCAGGCGGCCAGATGCTGGGTCCCTCCTTCGATTACACCCACCGCCTCCTTGACTTTGGCCTGGCCTCGCGCGAGCGCGAGGAACCTGCCGCGACAGCGCCGAACACCGGTTCCGAAATGGCCTTGCCGCGTGTTCTGGAACTGCTGGGGGCTGAGGGACTGATCGAAAGCCCACCACCAAAAGAGGCAGCACAAGGCGACCTTACGCAGGATCCATTACAGTTTCCGGCCGGGCGTGATCTTCGCCTGCAGAACCTTGCCCGCGGTGACGAAGGTTTCCTTCTCGCTCTCGCCTATTCCACCCAGCGCGGCTATGGCCGCACCCACCCGTTCGCCGGCGAAATCCGCATCGGCATGGTCGAGGTCAGCTTCACGCCCGAGGAACTTGGATTTCCGGTGGTGATTGGCGAAATCATGGTCACCGAATGCGAGATGATCAACCAGTTCAAGGGTTCCGCCGAAGTGCCGCCGCAGTTCACCCGCGGCTATGGCCTTGGCTTCGGGCAATGCGAACGCAAGGCCATGTCCATGGCCCTGATTGACCGTTCCCTGCGGGCCGGAGAACTGGGCGAGGAGCGGCTTGCCCCGGCACAGGATGAGGAATTCGTGCTGTCGCATTCCGACAATGTCCAGGCGACGGGCTTCGTCGAGCATCTCAAGCTGCCGCACTATGTGGATTTCCAGTCAGAACTCCTGCTCTTGCGCCGCCTCCGGGCAGAGGCGCAGGGCGATGCGCGCGAGGCAGCGGAATGACAGCCGTCCATTACAACTTTGCCTATCTCAACGAGCAGACCAAGCGGATGATCCGCCGCGCCATACTCAAGGCGATCGCCGTTCCGGGATACCAGGTTCCTTTCGCCAGCCGTGAAATGCCGATGCCCTATGGCTGGGGCACGGGGGGCGTGCAGGTCACCGCTTCTCTGCTCACGCCGGAGGACACACTCAAGGTCATTGACCAGGGCGCCGACGACACAACCAACGCGGTGTCCATCCGGAAATTCTTTGAGAAGACTGCCCAGGTCGCGACGACCGAAGACACCGAGCAGGCCAGCATCATCCAGACCCGCCACCGGATTCCTGAAACGCCGCTCAGCGACGGGCAGATCCTGGTTTTCCAGGTGCCGATTCCGGAGCCGTTGCGCTTCCTTGAACCGCGCGAAACCGAGACACGGAAAATGCATGCCCTCGAGGAATATGGCGTGATGCACGTCAAGCTCTATGAGGACATCGCTCACTATGGGCAGATTGCCACGACCTATGCCTATCCGGCGAAGGTGGCAGATCGCTATGTCTTCGATCCCTCACCCATTCCCAAGTTCGACAATCCGAAACTTGATGGCTGCGCAGCCCTGCAACTGTTCGGTGCCGGGCGTGAAAAGCGCATCTATGCGGTGCCGCCATACACCAAGGTCAAGAGTCTGGATTTCGAGGATCATCCATTCGAGGTGCAAGGCTGGGAAGAACCTTGCGCCATCTGTGGATCGCGTGACAGCTACCTCGACGAAATCGTCACCGACGACCATGGCGGGCGGATGTTTGTCTGTTCAGATACCGATCACTGCGCCAAGCGGCAGCACCTGGATGCCGCCGAATGACACCGCTTCTGGACGTTCAGGCAATCGGCAAGAATTATGGCGCGCGCATCGGATGCAGTGATGTCTCGTTCACCCTTCATGCAGGAGAAGTCCTTGCTATTGTTGGTGAATCTGGCTCTGGAAAGACGACGTTGCTGCGCTGCCTGTCGGGGCACCTGGAAGCGAGCGCCGGCCGCGTGATCTATTCCATGCGTGATGGCCGCAGACTTGTGCTCGCTGAGATGAGCGAGGCCGAACGCCGCCTCTTGATGCGCACCGATTGGGGGTTCGTCCACCAGGATGCCCGCGAGGGTTTGCGCATGGGTGTGTCGGCCGGCGCCAATGTCGGCGAGCGTCTCATGGCTGTTGGCGCCCGCCACTACGGCAAGATCAGGGCAACCGCCGAAGACTGGCTTTCACGCGTCGAGATCGCTGCCGACCGCATGGACGACAGTCCGTGGTCCTACTCCGGCGGCATGCGCCAGCGCCTGCAGATCGCCCGCAACCTTGTCACCAATCCACGCATTGTCTTCATGGATGAACCAACCGGCGGCCTTGATGTGTCTGTCCAGGCGCGGCTTCTTGATCTCATCCGCGGCCTTGTGCGCAAGCTCGGACTCGCCGCCATTGTCGTCACCCACGACCTCGCGGTCGCTCGTCTCCTGTCGTCCCGCATGATGGTGATGCAGAACGGCCGGGTGATCGAAACCGGCCTGACGGACCAGGTGCTGGAAGACCCGCAAGCGCCCTACACGCAGTTGCTCGTATCATCCGTATTGCAGGTGTGATGATGGAACCGGCCCTGCGCATCCGCGACCTCACCAAGACATTCACGCTGCACCAGCAAGGTGGCGTCGAGATCCCGGTCTTTGACCGCTTTTCAGCCAGCATCGACTCCGGCGAGGCGGTGGCGGTCACTGGCCCGTCCGGCCGGGGCAAGAGCTCACTCCTCAAGCTCATCTATGGCACGTACCGCGCCAGCTCTGGTTCGATCTTCATCAGCCATGACGGCAGCGCGCAGGATGTGGTTGCCGCCCCACCCCACCTGATGCTGGACATCAGGAAGCGATCGATCGGATATGTGACGCAGTTCCTGCGGGTCATACCGCGGGTTCCGGCAGAACTGATCGTCGCGGAACCCTTGCTCGAACGCGGCATCAGCGAAGACCTTGCGCTGCACCGCGCCCGCCAGCTGCTGGCGCGCCTCACCATTCCCGAGCGCCTGTGGCACCTCTCGCCGATGACATTCTCCGGCGGCGAGCAGCAACGCGTCAATATTGCCAGGGGGTTTGCCGCCCATTTTCCGGTGCTCCTGCTGGATGAGCCCACGGCTTCCCTCGATGCGCAGAATCGCGAACGGGTGCTCGAGCTTGTGCGCGAGGCCCAGGGCGCGGGCAGTGCCATCATTGCCGTCTTCCA
>CAZUKI010000004.1:5986-19044 GCA_964620785.1 uncultured Aestuariivirga sp. | reverse complement strand
CAATGACATGTGACCGTAACATCCGGACTCCATGATTGCGCCATGCGTCACGCCATCTATTTCGTACCTGCACCCCAGGCAGACCTGCACCGGCTCGGCTCGCTATGGCTGGGCCGCGACGCGACGAGCGGCGTGCCCTGTATAAATCATCTTGACCCGCGGCTCGGCGAAATCACTGCCGAGGCGCGCCGCTATGGTTTTCACGGCACGCTGAAGCCTCCCTTTCCGCTCAAGGATGGTGCCTCGCGCGCGTCCCTTGGCCTTGCCGTGCAGCGCATTGCCTCGCAGCACCATGTGGTTTCGGCTGGCGTTCTGGAGGCGCGAATCATCGACGGATTCCTGGCGCTGGTGCCGCAGCCGCAGTCTCCGTTGCTCGATGATCTTGCCGCCGATTGTGTCCGGCTGCTCGACGAGATGCGCAAGCCCGCTGGCGAGGCCGAACTGGCCCGTCGTCGCGCAGCAGGCCTGAGTCCCCGGCAGGAGGCCAATCTCCTCAAGTGGGGCTATCCCTATGTGTTCGAGGATTTCCGCTTTCACATGACGCTTTCCCGCCGGCTGAGCGAGGCCGAAGCCGCCTGGCTGCTGCCGATGGCGAGCGCTCACTTCGCACCGGTCATTGGCCGCCCTCTCATCATTGACGCAATCTCGCTGGTGACCGAACCAGAGGACGGCGGCGACTTCCTGCCCGAGGAGCGCCTGCCGCTTGTCACTGAAACGCTGAAGGCTGCATGATGCGCGAACAGGTTCTCAAGAATGCGCGGATTGTCCTTCACGATGAGGTGGTGGAGGGAACGCTGCTGCTGCGTGACGGTGTCGTCGCGGCAATTCACAGTGGCCCGTCATCGGTGCCGAGTGAGAACCTGGACGGTGACTATCTGCTTCCCGGTCTTGTCGAACTGCACACCGACCACCTGGAGCAACACTATCATCCCCGCCCCGGCGTGACCTGGCCTGCGATCTCGGCGGTGATGGCGCATGACGCACAGATCGCCGCATCCGGCATCACCACCGTCTTTGATGCACTGCGGGCAGGCACCTTCGATCCCCATGATGTCAGCGCGCGCTTTGCCGCAAAGTTGCTGGCCGCCATTGGCGAAGCGCAGCGCAATGGACAGCTCCGCGCCGAGCATTTCATCCATCTTCGCTGCGAACTGCCGTGCCACGACACTGCCGAGACATCGCAGGCGATTTCCGAAGCTGGCGACATTCACCTGATCTCGCTGATGGATCACACACCGGGCGCCCGCCAGTTCGTGTCGATCGACAAGTTCAAGGAATACTACATCGGCAAGAAGCTGATCCTGCCGGAAAAGCTGGACGGCTACATCGCCGAACGGCGCGACATGCAGGCCAGGCACGCAGAGGGAAACAAGCAGGCCGTGCTGGCACTGGCCAATGAGCTTGGCGTGACACTGGCCAGCCACGATGACGCAACAATTGCCCATGTCGAGGAGGCGCTTGCCGACGGTGTTGCCATTGCCGAGTTCCCGACGACGCGAGAAGCAGCAGAAGCGGCGCACGGCAAGGGTCTGGCCGTGCTGATGGGGGCGCCAAACGTTGTGCGCGGCGGTTCCCATTCGGGAAACATTTCAGCCATCGAGATTGCCGACAGCGGACATCTCGACGTGCTGTCGTCAGACTATGTGCCTGCAAGCCTGCTTTCGGCAGTCTTTGCACTTTCCGCAGGCGATGGACGCATCGGGTTGCCCGAGGCCGTCAGGTTTGTGACGGCCAATCCGGCGCGTGCGGCCGGACTTGATGATCGCGGCATCATCGGTGAAGGCAAGCGGGCGGATCTTGTGCAGGTCTCCGCCGCCGGCGGGCAACCTGTCGTCCGCCGCGTCTGGCGTTGTGGCAACCGGGTCATGTGATGAGCGCGGCGCCGGGCGTCCTCATTGCCGTTGTAGGACCAAGCGGAGCCGGCAAGGACAGCATTCTCAGGGCCGCGCAGGCGCGACTTTCCGGCAGTCAGGACTTCGTGTTTCCAAGGCGCGTGGTGACGCGGCAGGCGCAGGTCGAATCCGAGGACCATGATAGCCTTTCGGAGCAGGCATTCGAGAAGGCCGCAGCGGCCGGGCAGTTCGCGATCTGGTGGCGTGCCCACGGCAACGCCTATGGCATTCCGGCCGCCGCCGTCGCACAGGTTGCCGAAGGGAAATCCGTGGTGTTCAATTGTTCCCGCGCGGTTCTCGCGGAGTTGCTGGCGCGGTTCCCGATGCTGGCTGCAATCGAGATTTCGGCGGCGCCAGCCATTCTGGCCGGGCGCATTCTGGCGCGCGGGCGAGAAGCACCTGACGCCGTCGCGGCACGCGTTTCGCGCAGGCCTGATGCCTACCCTGCCGGACTGCGGCTTGTGCGGATCGATAACTCGGGTGAACTCGAAGATGCCGTTTCCGCCTTCTGCACGGCACTTCGGCACCTACATAACGCGGCTGCGAATCCAGGTGGAGGCCCGCTCGACCAGCAGGACAAGCGCGAAGATGGCAATGATCGTCGTGGCGGCCTGGTCATAGTCGAACAGCTCCAATGACACCTTGAGTTCGATGCCGATTCCACCGGCACCGACAAGGCCCAGAACAACGGAACCCCTGGTCGCCTTCTCAAGCGAGAACAGCGAGGTGTTGATCATGGACGGTAGTGCCTGGGGAATGACGGCCGAGAAGATGATGCCGCTGCGGCGCGCCCCGAGTGCTGCCAGCGCCTCGCGCGGGCCCTTGTCGGTTTCTTCCATGGCTTCGGCGAAGAAGCGCGCCGCAAAGCCCATGGTCTCCACCATCAGGGCGAGAACGCCGGAGGCGGGCCCAAGCCCTACGGCAATCACGAAGACGATGGCCCAGATCAGGTCCGGCACCGTCCTGAACAGCGCAACGAGCGAGCGCACCAGCCACACCAGCAAGGGATGGGGCGACAGGCTCGGAGCGGCAAGAATGGCGAGCGGCAGGCTGAAGACGAGGCCCAGCACGGTGCCTGCCACGGCCATCATGAAGGTCTGAAGGAGGAGGTTGAGCACCTGCGGCAGGCGCTCGATGGAAGGCGGGAACATCTGTTCCACGAGACGGCCAAGGGCGGGAATGCCGCGGATCAGTCTTTCAACCGAAATGCCGCTTTGCTGGAAGCTCACCAGCACGAAAGCGGCAACCGCGAGGATCAGCACAAAGGAGAGGGCGCTGGGCCGTTCGATCCGGGGAGGCAGAGCAAGATCAGACATAGAGCGCCCGCAAATCCTGTTCGCGCAACGCATCCGAAGGCATGTCGAGTTGCACTTCACCCCTGCCGAGCACAATTACCCGGTCGGCAAACTCCAGGGCGTGCTGGAGATTGTGGGACGTGAACAAGACGGTCATGCGTTCCTCGCGCATGAGTTCGGCAAAGAGCTGCATGACCTCCTGCCCGGCCTGAGGGTCAAGACTTGCCGCCGGTTCATCGGCGAGGACGATCACGGGCCTCTGCATGAGGGCGCGGGCAATGGCAACGCGCTGCGACTGGCCACCAGACAGGGAATCGGCGCGCTGCCCCGCCACATAAGCAAGGCCGACGCGCGCAAGGCAGGCCATTGCCTCCTCGCGCAATTGCTGCGGCGCGAACATTTGTGCATAGGCCCTGAATCCGTGCCCGCGGGCCTGGGCACCGTGAATGACATTGGACAAGGCAGAAAGCCTGCCCACAAGATTGTGCTTCTGGAAAACAAATCCGATGCGGGAGCGGGCCTTCAAGAGGGCCGCCCGGCTGCCGAGCACGCTCTGTCCGAGAACATCGATTTCGCCACAGTCAGGTTCGATGAGGCGCGGCAGGCAGCGCAGAAGCGTGGACTTTCCGGCACCGTTCACGCCAAGCAGCGCCACGATCGAACCAGTGGCGATTTCCAACGAGACATCCGAGAACACCGGCTTGCCCCTGGAAAACGACTTGCCCAGCTTGCGAATGGAAATGGCAGCCGGACTTTCTCCGGCTGCCACAACGATCCTGTCAGGTTGGAAGTTCACCTATTCACCGAGGAACTTGGAGAATTCCGGAACGCCGACCGTTGCATACATGGCGCGCACGCCATCATAGTCCTTGTCGTTCACTTCGGCGATGAAGTGGCCGCCCTGGTACTTCTTGTTGTCCTCTCCCTGGAGAACGCCAGCCATCAGGGCATCACCCTTTTCAACGAAGGCCTTCTTCACGGTGTCCACCAGGTTCTGCGGCACGAATGACGCAGCAATCATGATGTCGTTCGGCAGATCGGCGCCACGGGCGATGACCGCGAACTTCTGGCCGGGGAACTTTTCACGGATCGACTGCAGGTGCGTCAGGTTCATGCCAACGGCCTGGACGTCGCCGCGGATCATGGCTTCGACCGCAACATTGCGCTTGATGATCTCGACATTGTAGTCCGTGCCATATTTCAGGCCAGCGTCGGCCAGGAGCTGTGCCGGGCCAAGCTGCTGCGAGGTGGAACCAACCTCACCGAAGGCAACCTTCTTGCCCTTGAGGTCGGCAACGGTCTTGATCGGGCCTTCTGCCATCACCACGAGCTGCGCGAAGTAGTCAGGCCGCTGCCAACTCACGACCGGCTTGGCGTCAGTCAGCTTGGCGAAGACAACATATTCGGCAGGCCCGGTCAGGACAAAATCAACCTGCTGGGCGCGCATCGCTTCGACCGCTGCCGTGCGGCTGTTGACTGCCGCGAACTCGACATCAAGGCCGGTAATCTTTTCAAGCTCATCGACAAACGCGCCATATTCGCGCTGAAGCTGTTCCATGCCCTCGACGTCGGTGACCGCGAGGCGGATCTTCTCCGCCGCCCAGGCGGGCAGTGCGGACATGCAAGCCACCAGCATGGCGGCCGCGATGAGTTTCAGAAACCTCATATTCTTTCTCCTTGGGAATAGGAGCCCACGCTTCGCGGCCTTTCATGACACTGTCATGAACGCCTCACATAAATCCGCAGATCAATTTGGAGTCCGCAATGGATGTGCAACGTACCGCGGCCACGGAGATCGTGATCCGCGGCGGTGAAGTTCTGCTGCCTGGCCGTGGTTTTCAGCGTTGCGACGTGGTGGTCGATGGTGGCAACATCATCGAGATCACGCCAAACGCCAGCTATGCAGGGGCGCAGGTCGTTGACGCCGGCGGAAGCCTCGTCCTGCCCGGGATCGTGGACATCCACGGCGACGCCTTCGAGCGCCAGATCATGCCGCGGCCAAAGACCCTGTTTCCGCTGGAACTGGCAACGCTTGAAACCGACAGCCAGCTTGCCGCCAACGGCATCACCACCGCCTTTCACGGCATCACGATTTCCTGGGAGCCGGGCCTGCGCAGCCTGCCTGAGGCGCAACGCATCATCGCGGCAATCGATGCCGCAGAACCCCTTCTGCTTGTCGACAACCGCCTGCACCTGCGCTGGGAAACCTACGCCATCGATGAGGTTCCGGCGGTCATCCAGTTGATGCAACGGGCCAAGCGGCCGGTGCTTGCCTTCAACGACCACACGACACCGACACTTGCCGGTTCACGCAACGACAGCAAGGTGAAATCGGCTGCCGAGCGGGGCCTGGTGGATGTGCCGACTTACCTCAACCTGCTGGACGCGCAGGGCGAGAGGCAGTCCGAGATCTCTGCGGCCATCGACATTCTTGCCGACATCGCCAATGAAACCGGAATCACCATGCTCTCCCATGACGACACGTCGGCGGACATGCGGAAGTCCTTCCGGTCTCACGGCGTGCGGATCGCCGAATTCCCCATGAACTGGGAGACGATCGAGTATGCCGCCAGCAATGGCGATATCATCGTTCTTGGTTCCCCGAACGTGGTGCGCGGCGGAAGCCACAATGGCTCCATCGGGGCCGAAGAGGCGGTGCGGCGCGGCCAATGCCATGTTCTTGCATCGGACTATTACTATCCGGCTCCCCTCAACGCGGCGTTCGGGCTGGCAAATGCAGGCGCCATGAGCCTTGCTGATGCCTGGAGCCTCGTTTCGAGTGCGCCCGCGCGTGCCACCGGACTTGCCGATCGCGGCCAGATCGTACCGGGGCTGCGTGCCGATCTCATCGTGGTCCGCAGGGATTGCCGGCGTCCCCTCCTCACCATGTCTGGCGGGCGCATCGTTTACAGGGCTGATTGATTGCTCAGATCGCGGCTTCGGCGCGTGCCGTCACGGCAAGGCGCAACCTGCTCGACACCTGATCGATCAGCGCCACCGTTACCAGGATCATCAAAATAAGGAAGCAGACGATCTGCCATTCGAGGGTGCGGATCTGCTCCGACAATTGCAGCCCGATGCCGCCCGCTCCGACGATGCCGATGATCGTCGCCGAGCGCGTGTTTGATTCGAAGTAATAGAGCACCTGGCTGATGAGCACCGGCAGCACCTGCGGAATGATGCCGAAGCGGATGGCATGAAGCCGTGTGCCGCCGGCGGCCAGAATGCCTTCCACCGGCTTGCGGTCTGAAGCCTCGATGGCTTCGGAGAAGAGCTTGCCGAGCGAACCGATATCCGAACTCATGATGGCCAAGACCCCGGCAAATGGACCAAGGCCAACAACATTCACCCAGATCAGCGCCCAGATCAGCATGTCAACGCCTCGTAGCGTGTCGAAGCCACGGCGCGAAAAGAGCCTCACGAAGTTCGACACGGTGGTGTTGCGCGCGGCGAAGAAGCCCAATGGAAAGGCAAACATCGCGGCAAGGAGCGTTCCGAGGAAGGCAATCGCCACCGTCTCGGCCAATGCCACCAGGTACCGCACCAGATCCTGCTGCGTGCCCCAGGCGGGTGGAAACATGAGCGACACGAAATTTCCGAGATTCACGATCCCGGCGGCAAACTTGACGAAGGAAAATCCCAGATGCCAAAGGCCAGCAAAAAGCAGAGTCAGCATCAAGGCGGCGAGGAGGTAGCCAAACCCCGGCCTTTGCCGCAGCAGCTTTGCGTGCCGGACCCGCAAGACGTCCTGCGTCAGGTGCTGCGGCATGTCGGACATGTCCATGTCAGCCGGCCTCCGAGATGAAGCGATGGCGAATGCGCTCGGTCACGAGATCGATGACCGAGACGGTGATGATGATGAGCACCAGGATCGCGGAAACGTCGGGGTAGTAGAATTTGCGCACCGCCTCGATGAGGTCCTGGCCGATGCCGCCGGCACCTACGAAACCCATGATCGAGGCACTGCGCACATTGATTTCGAAGCGCAGCAGCGCATAGCTGATGAAATTCGAGGCAACCTGCGGCAGAACAGCAAAGCGCATGGTCTTTGCCCAGGAGGCGCCACTGGCAATGAGGCCCTCAACAGGCTTCTGGTCAACATTCTCCAGAACTTCGTAGAACAGCTTGCCAAGGGCTCCCAGCGTGTGGACGGCAATGGCCAGGACACCGGCCATGGGACCAAGACCAAAGGCGAGCACGAAGATCAGGCCAAAAACCAGTTCGGGCACTGTCCGGCAGAACTCAAGGCCACGGCGGACACAGAAGCGAAGCCAGGGGCTGACACCGAGATTGTTGGCGGCAAGGAACGATAGGGCGAAGCCGCCGGCGGCGCCCAGCAATGTCGCCACATAGGCAATGAGCAATGTGTCGCCAAGCAACCTCAGCCATTTGCTGATGCCCCAGTACCAGCCGGCAACATCGAGAAGAACGAAGCGGCCCGCCTCGGCGCCGGAGTCGAGGGTGAAGATCTTGCCGATATAGGTCGGAAACTTGTGCACATTCTGCGCAAAAAGCGCGATGTCGACTTCGGCGAACCAGCCGGCCATGGCCACCAGCACTGCCAGAATGAGCCCGCCCAGCAGGAATTTGCGGCGCTGCCCCGCAATCTGCCGTTCGTAGCTGGAAAGCTGCTGAGCAAAGCCGTGATCGGACGGAACGCCGGCGGCAATCATCATGGTCATGGCCCACCAAAAAAGAGGACCCGCCGGGGCGGGTCCTCATGTGGTTGGGGGTCAGGAGGTCTTCTTGCGCAGGGCATCGACGAACTTGTTGAGCTCGACGATGTTCTCGTAGTCCTTGTGCGAGGTCGGCTGCCAAAGCTGCTGCTCGCCATCCGTCATGGTGTTGAAGGCGGCCGCATCCTTGTCCATGATCTTGAAGAAGGAATCGCGGATCGAGGTGCGCAGTTCCTCGGGAAGCGTCGTGAGATAGGCATAAGGCGAGTTCACGATGATGTCCGACTTGAAGATGATGCGGAAGTCGTCGTACTTCGCCATGTTCTTGCGCTCCATGCGCTTCAGCATGGATTCATTCTCGTCGTTCCACCAATTGAAGGCGGCATCGACCTGGCCCTGCTGGAGGGCGATCACCGCATTTTCGTGGCTGCCGGTGTAAACGACATTGGCAAAGTACTTTTCCGGTTCAATGCCCATCTTGTTGAGGGCAAAGCGCGGCACATTGTTTCCGGACGTGGAGTTCGGGTCCACGAGGCCGAGGTTCTTGCCCTTGAGGTCGTCGACCGTCTTGTAGGGGCTGTCCTTCTTCACATAGAGGACCGAGTAATAGCCCTTGGTGCCGTCCTTGTTCACTTCCATTGCGAACGGCTCGATCTTGGCTCCGTTCATGTAGGCGCGGGCGTAGGAGGCGGGACCATATTTGGCGATGTGGATGTTGCCGGCAATCTGGCCCTCGATCACGGCCGCATAGTCATTGGCAATGCGCAGCTTCACGGGAACGCCAAGTTCGCGGCCCAGATACTCGACGAAAGCGGTGTAGCGCTTTTCGACGCCGGTGGCGTTCTCGTCGGGGACGACGGCAAAGGTCAGTTCCTTGTAGTCGGCCTTCCAGTCGGCGAAAGCGGGCAGCGTGAAGGCTGCACCGGCGGCGAGGCCGGCGACACCTTGAAGGACGAGGCGGCGGTTGGTCATGTCTTGCTCCTGTTGGATTCGGAAAAGTTCAGGCGGCGAATTCGAATGCCGGAACCGGTTGAATTGCGCGAGCAGCGGCCGCGAGCGGCACGTCGGTCACGTCTTTGGCCTCGAGCCCGTAAAGATTGATGACGGCATCTTCCGTCAGGGCTTCCGGCAGTCCGTCGAACACCACGCTGCCCTGCTTGATGCCGATGAGGCGTGTGCAGTAGCCGCGCGCAAGTTCGAGGGAATGGAGATTGCAGAGCACGGTGATGCCGTGGCGCCGGTTGAGCTGTTGAAGCGCATCCATGACCGCGCGGGTGTTGCGCGGATCGAGGGAGGCAACCGGTTCATCTGCGAGAAGGATCTTGGGATTCTGGATCAGGGTGCGGGCGATGGCCACGCGCTGTTGCTGGCCGCCAGACAGGCTTTCGGCGCGCTGGCCGGCGAGGTCGGCAAGGTCGAGCTGGTCGAGGGCGTGGATGGCCCGCAGCTTTTCGGCCTCCGGCCAGGCCTCGAAAAGTGAACGCATCATGCCGATGGAATTGATCCGGCCCATCAGCACATTGGTCATGACATCAAGTCGGCCGGAAAGATTGAACTGCTGGAAAATCATGCCACACGAGGCGCGCCAGTCGCGCAGGGCCTTGCCGGTCAGGCGCGTCACATCCCTGCCGCCGAATGTGATGCTGCCATGGGAGGGATCAACCAGGCGGTTGATACATCGCAGTAGCGTGGACTTGCCGGCGCCAGACCTGCCAATGACACCGACAAAGCTGCCGTCCGGAATTTCGACGCTTACATCCTGCAGGGCCGACTTGCCGTTGAATTGCTTGCCTAGTCCCTGCAGTGTCAGCATCACGAGTATCCTCTCGCAGCGCAGAAAAGACTTGGCGCACAACAGCCGTATGACGGCGGGCCAGAGGATTTATGACGGTGGATAAACCGTCAGAAGGTAAACACGCCGATCGGCAATTCCGGCATGGGGGCCGGTTGTGGCGTCGCCTTGCTCTGCACTTTGACGTCCAGACGCTGATGCCAGCGAATGACCTCGAAGCGGCCATTGAAGTGTTCCACCAGCGCCGTGCAGCTTTCAACCCAATCGCCATCATTGAGGTAATGGATGCCTTCGATGAAGCGGTCGTCGGGAGTATGGATGTGACCGCAGATCACCCCTTGGCAGTCGCGCAGTCGTGCCTCGCGGACCACGGCGTCCTCGAATCGCGAGATGAACTCAACAGTCTTCTTGACCTTGAACTTGAGATAGGCAGACAGCGACCAGTATGGCAGGCGGAAGAAGCGCCGCACGCGATTGACGGCGCCATTCAGCGACATGGAAAGCTCATAGGCACTGTCGCCCAGCTTGGCGAGCCAGGGCGCATAGCAGACAACACCATCAAACTTGTCGCCATGCAGCACGAGATAGCGCCGGCCATTGACGCCGAGATGGGTCGTTTCCTCGAGCACGGCAACCTTGCCGAAGCGAAGTCCAGCGAAATCGCGGAAATTTTCGTCATGGTTGCCGGGAACATAAACGAGCTTCGTGCCCTTGCGCGCCTTGCGCATGAGCTTCTGGATCACGTCATTGTGGTCCTGCTTCCAGTGCCAGGTTTTCTTGAGCGACCATGAGTCGACAATGTCGCCCACGAGATAGAGGTATTCCGACTCCGTGCTGCGGAGAAAGTCGAGAAACGCCTCCGCCTGGGCGCGGCGTGTTCCGAGATGGATGTCTGAAACGAAGATGGAGCGATAGCGGCGCGGTGCGGTTGGTCGGTCAAGCATGCCTGGTTCTCTGATCGGCAACCCCTCGCTGATTTTCGTGACGCTTGAATGACGCATGCCACGGCTGCCGACACCCAATCGTTGCACAGCGCAACTAGCCAGTGCGGCAAAGGCTTTGAGTCGGGAGGATCCATGCAAGCCACTGCAA
This sequence comes from uncultured Aestuariivirga sp., assembly GCA_964620785.1. Taxonomy (GTDB): domain Bacteria; phylum Pseudomonadota; class Alphaproteobacteria; order Rhizobiales; family Aestuariivirgaceae; genus Aestuariivirga. The sequence continues at coordinate 8,297 of CAZUKI010000004.1, read as the reverse complement.
TCGCCATCGAACCACGCCTGCAGGGCAAAACCCTGCTCAGCAAGGCCGTTCACCGCAACAGGTTGTTCTCGGTCGATGGCGCGCTGGAGCGGGTCTTCACATTCGCCTTCAACGGCCTCGTCTATCCGCAGATCTGGGAAGACCCCGTGGTGGACATGGCGGCCATGGAGATCGAGCCCCATCATCATGTCGTGGCGATTTCCTCGGGTGGCTGCAATGTGCTGAGCTATCTCACCGCAAACCCTGCAAAGGTGACTGCGGTTGACCTCAGCCCGGCCCATGTGGCGCTGGTGAAGCTCAAGATTGCCGGGCTCATGCAACTGCGTGACTGGCGGACGTTCTACCGCTTTTTCGGCGAGGCGCGCTCGCGTGACAACGTGCTGTGCTACTTCAATGACCTGCGCGGCGTGCTGGACCGCGATACCATCGCCTATTGGGAAAAGCGCCTGCCGTCCGGGCGCCGGCGCATTTCACGCTTTGCCACAGATATCTATCGCAAGGGCCTGCTCGGGCGCTTCATCGGCGCCGGGCACCTCGTGGCCCGACTCGGGGGGCGCAGGCTGCAGGATTTCACGCGCTGTGCAACGCAGGCGGAGCAGAAGGAATTCTTTGACCGCGAAGTGGCGCCATTGTTTGATTCACGTGCCGTGCGCTGGCTCACCAGCCGCCGCGCCTCGCTGTTCGGCCTCGGCATTCCTCCGGCCCAGTTTGAGGCCCTGTCGGGCGGCAAGCCGATGGCAGAAGTGCTGAAGCAGCGCACCGAGCGCCTGGCCTGCGGCTTTTCACTCAAGGACAACTATTTCGCCTGGCAGGCCTTCGGACGGGCCTATGCGCCGGATGCCTCCGGCCCCCTGCCGCCCTATTTGGAAGAGCGGAACTTTGCCCTGCTCAAGGAGCGGGCAAGCCGTGTTGCCATGGTTCATGCCTCGCTGACGGATGTGTTGTCTGCCATGCCACATGCATCGGCAGACCGCTTCGTCCTGCTTGATGCCCAGGACTGGATGAACGACCAGCAGCTCAATGCCCTCTGGGGCGCGATCACCGCTGCGGCCGCGCCGGGTGCGCGGGTCATCTTCCGGACGGCAGGCGAGGAGACGATCCTGCCGGGACGTGTGAGCGCGTCCCTGCTCGACCGCTGGAATTATCTTGAGCCGCTCTCGCGCAAGCTCGGGCTCGAGGACAGGTCATCGATCTATGGTGGGTTTCATGTCTATCAGTTCAACGGCTGAGGCCGCATCCAGCGCCGGGCACCGGCAGGCCATGGACCGGATGTACCGGTTGCAACGCCACATCTATGATGCCACGCGCGCCTATTACCTCCTCGGCCGCGACCAGATGATCGCCGGACTCGAACCGCCGGAGGGTGGCACGGTCCTGGAAATCGGCTGCGGCACGGGCCGCAATCTCCTGCAGGCGGCGGCACGTTTCCCGGGACGAACGTTCTACGGTCTCGACATCTCCCATGAGATGCTCAAGTCCGCCTGTGCCGCCGTGGGCCGTCACGGCCTCAACGGAAGGATCAGACTGGCGCAGGCCGATGCCACTGATTTCGATGCTGTTCGCAGCTTCGGCACCGGCAGTTTCGACAGGGTCTATTTCTCTTACACCCTGTCGATGATCCCTGAATGGCAAAGGGCGATGAGCCGGGCGGCAGAGTTGCTGCATCCCGGTGGCGAGCTTCACGTGGTCGATTTCGGCACCTGCGAGCAGCTGCCCAAGGCCGCCAAGCTGGCGCTTCATCGCTGGCTTGCGGCATTCCATGTGACGCCGCGCAAGGACCTTGCCATGGTAGCAGACGCCATCGCGCGGACCGGCAAGATGACGCAAGACCACTGGCAGACGCATCGCGGCTATGCAGCCCACTTCAGGATGCGCAAACGCGGCTGAACGCGCCGCGCCGCACTGCGCGAGGGCGTGCCGCGCGCCAGTGTCACTCAGATTTTTGTCCCGTCAGATGCTGGGGGTGGCTCGTCGTCGTCCTCGAGCACGCGAACGGCAGCACCCTCGAGGTCGTCATACTGTCCGGCGCGCAGGCTCCACAGGAAGGCGAAAAGGCCAAGCAGGCCGAGACCGAGCGCAACAGGCATGAGAACGAGAAGGCTTGTCATGCGGCCTGCAACTCCTTCGCGGGCGTTACATCGCCCCGGCCAGAAGCGGGCATGACACTCCGGTCACTGCCACGGCGCAGCAGGCGCAGGCTGTTGCCGACCACGATGATGGAGGACGTTGACATGGCGACAGCGGCAATCAGCGGGTTGAGGTAGCCCGCGACGGCAAGCGGCACGGCAAAGACATTGTAGGCGATGGCCAG
>CAZUKI010000004.1:3976-5886 GCA_964620785.1 uncultured Aestuariivirga sp. | reverse complement strand
CGTTGCGCGAGGCTGGCAATTGCCGCCCTGGCGCCCGGCCGCAATTGTTCGGTCAGCGTGACGGCATATGCCGGTTCGTTCTCCTGAACGAAGAACAGGCCTTCACCCTCAGGTGTTGCCGTGGCGATTTCGGCAATCCAGCCGGCCCGGCCCAGGCGCACACGGCGACCGTCAACAAGTGCTTCCATGCCGCTCGCCGGAACTTCCCGGACGGACACCAGCGCCACATCCTCTTCATCGGCGAGGTGCCGGGCCAAGGCCTGCGAGGCGGGATGCCGGCTGCGGCGGGCCAATGCGGCGGCAATGCGCCGTGACTGCCCCGGCGGAATGGCACAGCCCGCAACCTTCGCCTCTCCCGTGGTGAGGGTTCCAGTCTTGTCGAAGGCCGCATGGTTGATCTCCGCCATGCGTTCCAGTGCCGAACCATCCTTCATCAGGATGCCGGACTCAAAAAGCCGCGATGCGCTCAAGACATGGGCGACGGGAACCGCCAGACCGAGGGCGCAGGGACAGGTGATGATGAGCACCGAGACGGCGACGGTCAGCGCCTGATGCCAGTCGCCGCCGGTCCAGGCCATCCAGCCCAGGAAAGATGCAAATGCGAGCACATGAACGGCGGGCGCATAGATTGCCGCCATGCGGTCAGCAACGCGCACATAGGCGCCACGGCCCTGCTCTGCGGCGTTCATCATCTTCATGACATCGGCGAGGAAAGACTCATTGGCAAGGCGCGTGGCGCGAACATCAATTGCGCCGGTGAGGTTCATGGTGCCAGCCTCGACAGCAGCACCGCCCTGCACGCAGACGGGTTCGCTTTCGCCGGTCACCAGCGAGCGGTCGATATCGCTCGTTCCCGTTTCGACGATGCCGTCCACCGGCAAGCGCTCACCAGCCGCGACGCGCAGCAACATGCCCGGACGGATTTCCTCCAGCGGCACATAGGCCAGTTCGCCCCCTGCTCCCACCACCATGCCGCCCTTGGCGGACATGCGGGCGAGCCCGCTCACCAGCTGGCGGGCCCTGCCACGCATCATGTGGTCCAGCGTCCGGCCGATGAGCAGGAAGAACAACAGCGAAACTGCCGCATCAAAATAGGCATGTTCCCCGCCATTGAGGCTTTCGAAAAGCGACATGGCCGTTGCCAGCAGCACGCCGAGGGAAATCGGCACGTCCATGTTCATCCGGCGCCGCGACAGCGCCTGGAATGCCGAGCGGAAGAAGGGCTGGCCCGCATAGGCAACGGCCGGAATGGCAATCAGGGCGGAAACGAAGTGGAACAGGTCACGGGTGGCGCCCTCTGCGCCAGTCCATACCGAGACCGACAGCAGCATGATGTTGGCGGCGGCAAAGCCCGCAACAGCCAGCGAGCGCACCAGGGTGCGCAGTTCACTGTCGTCAGTCTTGTTCACGGCCTCGCTGAGGGACACCGGCGGATAGCCAAGGTCGCGCAATGCCGCGACACAGGCGGCCGGATCGGGACGGTCCGGCAACATGGTGAGCGAAAGATTGCGCAGGCTGAGATTGACCCGCGCCGACTTGACGCCCGGCACGGTGGCGAGGCTGCGCTCGATCAGCGATACGCAGGCACCGCAATGTATGGCTGGCACCGCCATGGAATAAAGCATTGAACCATCAGTGAGGCGCTTTCCCTCTGCCTTGATTTCCTCAAGGCGCTGCATTTCCATGCCGTTGACGGCACAGGTTTCAGCAAGATTGCCGACGCAGCAGCTCATGGCTTCATCCTTTGTCCACGACGAGGCGCATGGGCCGCAGCCAATGGCCAAGGCCCGGAAGATCGCTCTCGATTTCGCCGGTCCAGAGACCCGGTGCGAGCTTGAGATCGGCGGTGCAGGTGCCGTCGGCGGAACAGGACATCTTCACGCTCTTGTCTTCGCTCTCATTGGAGGGCC
>CAZUKI010000004.1:0-3876 GCA_964620785.1 uncultured Aestuariivirga sp. | reverse complement strand
TTCTGGACGAATTGCGGATGCTGCGAAACAAAGACATGCAGCGATTTCAGCTTGTCCGGCTCGACAGCGACGTCAACGCTGCGTCCTGAGGCCTCCGGCATTTCGGCAACCGTCAAGGTGGCGCCGGGCAGGCCTGAAACGCTCAGGCGGATGGTGCGAGGCTCGGGTATCATGTTGAGCAGCTTCACCGTGTAGCCGTTGCGAATGGAACCATCGGACAAGGTGACGGCAACCGGGTTGCGGTCGTGCAGGACGTTCAGTTGCAGGCGGTCGCGCGTCAGCAGGAAATAGAGCATGGCAACGCCGATGGCTGACCACGCCAACAGGTAGATGAGGGTGCGAGGCCGCACAAAGGTCCGCCAGCTGAAATGCTTCAAGCCGTCGAGCAGGCTGCCGTCTGCCGCATGGACCCGCGATGGGTGGATGACACCCGGCGTGTCGCCGGTGGCCAGCGCCATGTTGTGGCTGTAATCACGCAACGTCGAATAGGAAATCAGGTCGCGCGGCTTGCCGATCTTTTCCATGACGCTGTTGCAGGCATCAATGCACAATGCGCAGGTAATACATTCGAGTTGCTGGCCGTCGCGGATATCGATGCCGGTGGGACAGACCGCGACGCAAGCATTGCAATCGACGCAATCACCCACTTCGAGTCCAAGTGCTGCGGCCTTCTTGGCGCCGCGGTTCCGCGGCTCGCCACGCCAGTCATTGTAGGTAACGACAAGCGAGTCTTCGTCAAGCATGGCCGCCTGGATGCGCGGCCAGGGACACATGTAGATGCACACCTGCTCGCGCATCAGGCCACCGAAGACATAGGTGGTGGCGGTGAGCACGGCGACTGTCGCATAGGCGATGAAGGGTGCCTGGCCTGTCAGGAAGTTGCGGGCGAGCGTTGGCGCATCGGCAAAATAGAAAATCCAGGCACCACCCGTGGCGATGGCAACCAGGATCCACACGGCGTGCTTGGCAAGGCGCCGCGCCAGCTTGTTCAACGACCAGGGCGCCGCATCGAGGCGCATCTGGGCGTTGCGGTCGCCGTCAAAGAAGCGCTCGATTGCCAGGAAGAGATCAGTCCACACCGTCTGCGGGCACGTGTATCCGCACCAGGCGCGGCCGACGACGGAAGTGACAAGGAACAATCCGACGCCGGCCATCACCAGGAGGCCCGCCACATAGATGAATTCCTGCGGCCATATCTCGATGAAGAAGAAATAGAAGCGCCGGTGCGCGAAATCGACCAGCACCGCCTGGTCCGGGGCATTCGGGCCGCGGTCCCAGCGCAGCCAGGGAGTCAGGTAATAGATGGCCAGTGTCACCGCCATCACTAGCCACTTCAGGCGGCGGAAATCACCGCTGACGGCCTTTGGGAAGATCTTGGCGCGGGCCGCATAGAGACTGATGCCCTTGGCCTTGGCGCCGGCATTCACGGCACGGGCATCATCCCGGACTATGAGCGGCGTGACGTTCAATCCTACTGACCTCCGCCGAGCGAATGAATGTAGATGGCCAATTCCTTGGTCGCCGCCTCACCGAGGCGCGGACTCCAGGCAGGCATCACGCCATGCTTGGGCGAAGCAACCTGGGCGCGGATGTCGGCGCGGGTGCCGCCACGCAGCCAGATGGCGTCATTGAGCTGGGGCGTGCCCATCTCCTGGTTGCCCTCGCCCTTGGTGCCGTGACAGGAAGCGCACTGGTCTGTGAAGACCTGCAGGCCCGCCGTCGCCAAGGCCTGGTCGTGTTCCTGGCCTGAGAGCTGCAGCACGGTTTCCGTGACCTGGTCGATCTGCTCGGCGGTCAGGAGCTGGTCCATGCCGAACTTCGGCATGTCGGGCGGCAGGCGCGTGGCGCTGTCATCAGTCGAGCGCACGCCGTGGGCAATGGTCTGCTGGATCTGCTCGACAGTTCCACCAAACAGCCAGGAGTCATCGTTGAGATTGGGAAAGCCCTTGCTGCCCTGCGCACCCGAGCCATGGCACTGCACGCAGTTCACCTTGTAGAGGGCGGCGCCAGAGCTGATGGCGAAGGCGCGCAGTTCCGGATTTGCAGTAACTTCCTGAATCGGCATTGCAGCGATCTTGGCACGCATGGCGGAGCGCTGCTGATCCAGTCCCTGCATCTCGTTCATGATATCGCCACGGCTGGACCAGCCGAGCATGCCTTGCGTGGCACCGCTCAATCCGGGCAAGGCCGGATAGGCGACGATGTAGCCAAAGGCGAAAACGATGGTCGCGTAGAAGGTCCACAGCCACCAGCGCGGCAGCGGTGAATTCAGTTCCTCGATGCCGTCCCAGCTATGGCCGGTCGTTTCCATGCCGGACAGATCGTCCACCTTGCGTGTGCCGGCCATTAGTCGTTCTCCTTGAAGGGAATGGATGCAGCGTCTTCATGATGCTTCTTGGCCGAGGGGCGAAGGGCGAACGCCACCGCCGCCACGAAGAAAATCATCATGGCCAGAAGCCCCCAGCTGTCGGCAAAATGGCGCATCATGGTGTATTGGTCGTTCATGGGCGCTACCTCTGGTTCTTCTCAGGTTCGTAGGCAGAGAAATCGACGAGCGTGCCGAGCATCTGCAGATAGGCGACAAGGGCGTCCATTTCGGTAACCTTCGGGTTGCCGTCGAAATCACCGGCGACCGCCTTGGGATAGCGGGTCAGCAGGGCCGTCGTGTCGGCGCCGGCCGTTGCCTGGGCAATCATGTCATCGGCGGCATTGCTGATCATCTCATCGCTGTAAGGAACGCCGACCGTGCGGTTGGCGGCGAGATGGGAGGCAATGGCGTTGGCGTCGAGTTCATTGTTGGCGAGGAAGGCATAGGGCGGCATGACTGATTCCGGCACCACGGCGCGCGGGTTCTTCAGGTGCTCGATGTGCCACTCGTTGGAATAGCGTCCACCGACGCGCGCAAGGTCAGGACCGGTGCGCTTTGAACCCCACTGGAAGGGATGGTCATACATCGACTCTGCTGCAAGGCTGTAATGGCCATAGCGTTCCACCTCGTCACGGAAGGGCCGGATCATCTGCGAATGACAGACGTAGCAGCCCTCGCGGACATAGATGTCCCTGCCCGCCAGTTCGAGCGGCGAATAGGGACGCATGCCATTCACCTTCTCGATGGTGTTCTGGATCCAGAACAGCGGCGCGATCTCGACGATGCCGCCGATCGTCACGACGAGCAGAGAGAACACAAAGAGCAGCGTGACATTGCGCTCGATCTTGCTGTGAAAGCCGAGGATGTTTTCGTTGGAAGCGTTGCTCATCTTGTTCCTTACTCCGCTGCCTGCAGTGCTGCCGACTGCGGCACATGGGTGACGACCGGGGCGCCGCCGCGGATCGTCTTGTAGACGTTGAAGGCCATCACGAGGGCGCCGGCGAGATAGAGGGCACCACCCAGCATGCGCAGCACGTAGTAGGGATGCATGGCGGCCATGGTTTCCGCGAAGGAGTAAACGAGGAAGCCCTGGTCATCATACTCGCGCCACATCAGGCCCTGCATGATGCCGGACACCCACATCACCGCCGCGTAAACAACGATGCCGAGTGTTGCGAGCCAGAAGTGCCAGTTGACGAGGCGCAGGCTGTAGAGCTGGCTGCGGCCCCAGAGCTTCGGCACGAGGAAATAGACGGCGCCGAAGGAGATCATGCCAACCCAGCCCAAGGCACCGGAGTGCACATGGCCGATGGTCCAGTCAGTATAGTGGCTGAGCGAATTGACCGCCTTGATGGACATCATCGGTCCTTCGAAGGTTGACATGCCGTAGAAGGCGATGGCGATGACGAGCATGCGCAGCACGGGATCAGTGCGCAGCTTGTCCCAGGCGCCGGAGAGCGTCATCAGGCCGTTGATCATGCCGCCCCAGGACGGCATCCACAGCATGA
>CAZUKI010000003.1:27852-30027 GCA_964620785.1 uncultured Aestuariivirga sp. | reverse complement strand
TCAGCGGCCGCCGAGCAGTTTCTCCACCGAGAACGCCGATTGCAGCTGCGCTTCGGTCATCAGCTTTTCCGAAAGCACGATGTCACGGATGCTGCGCCGCTCTTTCAGGGCCTTCTTGGCAACGCGGCTCGCTTCGGTATAGCCGACATAAGGATTGATGGCAGTGACCGCCACCAGCGAATGTTCCAGGAGATCGCGGCAGCGCTCCTCGTCGGCCTCGATGCCGTCGATGCATTTTTCCCTGAGCACATTCATTCCGCGTGTCAGCATGCGCATGGATTGCAGGATGTTGAAGACAATGACCGGCTCCATGGCATTGAGCTGAAGCTGCCCGGCCTCGGCTGCGATCGTCACGGTGAGGTCATTGCCGATCACCTGGAAGGCGATCTGGTTGATGACCTCGGGGATCACCGGATTGACCTTGCCCGGCATGATCGACGAGCCGGGTTGTACCGCGGGCAGCCTGATCTCGCCAAAGCCCGCCCGCGGCCCGCTGTTCAACAGGCGCAGGTCATTGCACATCTTGGACAGCTTCACCGCGATGCGCTTGAGCACGCCTGAGAACGTAACGAAGGCACCCATGTCCGAGGTGGCCTCGATCAGGTCACCTGCGGCGGCCAGTTCAACGCCGGAAACCCTGGAAAGGTGCTTGATGGCGGTGGCGGAATAGCCTTCAGGCGTGTTGATGCCCGTGCCGATCGCCGTTCCGCCGAGATTGACCTCGCGCAACAGCCCCGAGAATTCCTTGAGCCTGTCGATGTCCTCGCCGACGGTCACGGCAAAGGCCCGGAACTCGGAGCCCAGCCGCATGGGCACGGCATCCATCAATTGCGTCCGCCCCACCTTGAGGACGTGATGGAATTCCTCCGCCTTCCGAAGCAATGCCTCCTTGAGGGCCGCCTGGCTTTCAATCAGGGCAGGGCAGGCCCGCAGCATGGTGAGCCTGACCGCCGTGGGATAGACGTCGTTGGTTGATTGCGACAGGTTCACATGGTCGTTGGGATGGATGGTGCCGTAGTCGCCCGGCGGGCGCTGCAGTTCGCGAAGGGCCAGGTTGCAGATCACCTCATTGGCATTCATGTTTGTCGATGTGCCGGCCCCGCCCTGCAGCATGTCGACGATGAAATCATCCCGGCCTTCCCCGGCAATGACGCGCTCTGCCGCCCGGACGATGGCGCCACCGATCCGGGGATCAAGTGCCGCCAGTTCCATGTTGGCAAGCGCCGCCGCCTGCTTGGTCATGGCCAGCGACTGGATGAGTTCCGGATAGTCGCGCAGCAGAGTGCCGGTAATAGGAAAATTCTCCGAGGCCCTGGCGCTGGCGATGCCGAAATTGGCCTCGGCCGGGAGTTGCATGCTGCCGATCGAGTCTGTCTCGGTGCGGGTTCTGGCCAAGTCAATCCTCCCATTTGGGTACTTCTTTGGTACTGAATTCTGTGCCCATATTAGGCCAACTGCCAGGATCAGGGCAGAGCAAATCACAAGGGAGAAAACACATATGGACCGGAGAAAGTTCTTCAAACGCGCCAGTGTAACCGCGGCAGGCGCCACGGCAGCCTTGGCCACGCCTGCAATCGCCCAATCCACGCCGGAGTTGAAATGGCGCCTGACTTCCAGCTTCCCGAAGGCACTCGATACAATCTACGGCACGGCCGAGACATTCGCGAAGTATGTGGCGGAGGCGACGGATAACAAGTTCCAGATCCAGGTGTTTGCCGCCAACGAGATCGTGCCCGGGCTGGAAGCTGCAAATGCCGCCGGCGCCGGCACCGTGGAAATGTGCCACACGGCCTCATACTATTACTGGGGCAAGGATCCGACTTTTGCCTTCGGCACCGCGGTTCCGTTCGGTCTCAACGCCCGCCAGCAGAACGCCTGGATGTATTACGGCGGTGGCCTCGACCTCATGAATGAGTTCTACGCCACCCATAACCTCATTGCCTTCCCCTGCGGCAACACGGGTGCGCAGATGGGTGGCTGGTTCCGGAAGGAAATCAAGTCCCTTGCCGATCTTCAGGGTGTGAAGATGCGCATTGGCGGTTTCGGCGGCAAGGTTATCTCCAAGCTCGGCGTCGTCCCGCAGCAGATCGCCGGCGGCGAAATCTATCAGGCGCTGGAAAAGGGCACCATCGACGCCGCCGAATGGGTTGGTCCCTATGACGACGAGAAGTTGGG
>CAZUKI010000003.1:0-27752 GCA_964620785.1 uncultured Aestuariivirga sp. | reverse complement strand
GACGTCCTTGAGGCATGTTTCAATGCTGCCAACGAGACTTATGCGGAGATCTCTGCAAGCAACGCGCCCTTCAAGAAGATCTACGAAGCCATGAAGGCTTTCCGCGCTGACGCCTATCTCTGGGCGCAGTTCTCGGAATACCAGTATGATGCCTTCATGATGGGCCAGCAGCGCAAGAAGGCGCTCTGACCGAGCCGGCAATCAAAAGAAGAAGGCCCCGGAAACGGGGCCTTTTTTGCGCCTGCCTTGGCTCATGGGCTTGGCGGCTGCGAGAGATCGATGGCGGGAGCACCCAGCGGGTCCAGTCCGCCTGTATTCGGCACGATGATTTCCATGTTGGGATCAACGACGACATCGGGCGTCAGGAAGAAGGTGACGAGCTCGGGGAAGGCGATGAGGATGCCGACCAGGATAAGCTGCAGGATGAGCCAGGGAATGGCCCCCCAGTAGATGTCGCTGGTCTTGATCGACGGTGGCGCGATGCTTCGCAGGTAGAAGAGCGCAAAGCCGAACGGCGGATGCATGAAGCTGGTCTGCATGTTGGCGCCAAGCAGCACGCCAAACCAGATGAGGTTGATGCCAAGGGCCTCGGCGGCTGGCGCCAGCAACGGAACGATGATGAAGGCGATTTCGAAGAAGTCGAGGAAGAAGGCGATGATGAAGACGAAGATGTTGACGAAGATGAGGAAGCCGACAACCCCGCCCGGAAGCCCTGTCAGGAAGCCCTCGATCCATTCCTTGCCGCCGACCCCCTGGAAGACAAGTGAGAAGACGCGCGCGCCAATGAGGATCATCACCACCATGGCGGTGATGCGCATGGTGGTTTCCATGCCCTGATAGACCATCTTCTGCGTCAGCCGCCCGTTCATCCAGGCCAGCGCAAAGGCGCCGAGCACGCCCATGGCGCCGGCTTCCGTTGCCGTGGCGAAACCGAGGAAGATCGTGCCGAGGACGATGAAGATCAGGGCGAGCGACGGCACCATGCCGCGGATGCAGCGCCAGGCGAGGTCCCAGCCCCTGAGTGTGCGGGCTTCGGGAGGCAGGGCAGGCATGTACTCGGGCCGCACCAGCGACAGAATCAGCACCCAGGCCATGAACAGGAGAACCTGGACGACCGAGGCGCCCATGGCACCCATGTACATCTCGCCCACCGGCTTGCCGAGCTGGTCAGCGAGCACGACCAGCACAAGTGATGGCGGAATGAGCTGGGTGATGGTGCCGGAGGCGGCGATGACTCCCGTGGCATGGCGCGGGTTATAACCGTAGCGCATCATGATGGGCAGCGAGATCAGCCCCATGGCGATCACCGAGGCTGCTACCGTCCCGGTAATGGCACCGAGCACGGCGCCAACCAGGATCACCGCATAGGAAAGGCCACCGCGCACGCCGCCGAACAGCTGGCCGAAGCCTTCGAGCAGGTCCTCGGCGAGGCCGCTGCGTTCCAGTATGGCGCCCATCAGCGTGAAGAAGGGAATGGCCAGCAGCAGGTCATTGCGCATGACCCCCTCGAGCTGGAAGGTGAGGTTGCCGATGAAACCGGGTTCGATGAGGCCCAGTTCGATGCCGAGCAATCCGAAGAACAATCCCACCGCGGCCAGCGAAAAGGCGGCTGGATAGCCGTAGAGCATGAAGAGAATGAGCCCCACGAACATCAGGGGCGCCATGTTGTGAGCGACGAAATCAATCACTGCAATGGCTTCTCATAGGCATGTTCGCGTTTCACATCGTGCGTGAGAAAGGCGATGCACTTGAGCAGTTCGGAGAACCCTTGCAGCAGCAGCACGGCAAAGCCGAAGGGAATGAAGAACTTGGCGGGCCAACGCGCCATACCGCCGGCATTGGTCGATGCTTCTCCGCCGAGATAGGACTCCATGAACCACGGCCAGGAGAAATAGATCATCACCACGCAGAACGGCGCGAGGAAGACGAGGATGCCGATGATGTCCATCCAGACGCGCTTGCGGTCGCTGCCCATGGTGTGGAGGATGTCGACGCGAACATGCTCGTTGACCTTGTAGGTCCATGCCGAGCCGAGCATCACCATGCCGGCGAACATGAAGAGCTGGCCGTCACGAAGCGTGTTGGAATTGTCCTTGTAGAATTCAAAGAGCCAGGTCAGTGCCTGGCCGCCAAGTCTTTCATGCAGCCACAGGATGCCGTTCACCGAATAGCGCATCAGGGCATCGAGCGCACACGCCAGCGCCGCCAGCAGCACCAGCCAGTTGGCGATGATCGCCAGGAACCGGGAAAAACGATCAATCCCCCGGCTGATCGAAAGCCATGCTGGCAGAACTTCCCCCTTTGATTGCGTCCGTTGACCGGACCGCTCATTATGGCAAGACAATAACATGGCTTCCGACGCTGAAAACACGAAAATGGCGGAACCGCCTTCTGGTCCGCGCTATGCGCCACCTGCACCTGACGGCCGCCAGTCCGAGACCGCGCTCGGCGTTCAGCGCGGTGTCTGCCGCATGTTTCGCAGCATGGGATTTGCCGTCCTGCCGGAGTTTGTCCTGGCCTCCGGACGGCGGGCCGACATCATTGCTATGGACCCCAAGGGACTGCTCTGGATTGTCGAGATCAAGTCGTCCCTCGCGGACTATCGCGCCGACAGTAAGTGGCGTGAATACAAGGATTATTGCGACCGCTTCTGTTTTGCCATCCCGCACCTGATGGAGCCGTCGATCATTCCTGAAGAGGTGGGCCTCATCGTCGCTGATGCCTATGGCGCGGAGGTCCTGCGCCAGGTCGCGGACCACCCGCTCCATGCCTCGCGCCGCAGGGCAGTTTCGTTGCAGTTTGCCCGCGTGGCAGCCGACCGCCTGCATGGCCTGTGGGACCCCTGAAGCAGCGATCCGGGGGTATTATTCTTTAGTAGTGGCTACTTGGGCGCGCGCTTGGCGAGGATGCGCTGCAGGGTCCTGCGGTGCATGTTGAGTCGGCGTGCCGTTTCCGAGACGTTGCGGTTGCACAGTTCAAAGACCCGCTGGATGTGTTCCCAGCGCACCCTGTCCGCCGACATGGGATTCTCGGGGAGGGCGTTGCGCACCTGGTCGCCCTCCGACATCAGCGCGCCATACACGGCATCGGCATCGGCAGGCTTGGCGAGATAGTCGATCGCCCCCAGCTTCACGGCGGTCACCGCGGTTGCGATGTTGCCATAGCCGGTGAGCACGACGACCCGCGCCTCGGGCCGTGCCGCGTGCAGCGCCTGCACGACATCCAGTCCGTTACCATCGCCGAGGCGGAGGTCAACCACGGCAAATCCGGGTGGCTGCTTGCGCACTTCCGCAATGCCTTCGCCCACCGTCTCTGCAAGGCGCACCTCGAAGCCACGTGCTTCCAGGGCGCGGCCGAGGCGCGTGAGGAACGGCTTGTCGTCATCGACGAGCAGCAGTGATTTTGAGGAGCCTTCAGCCATGGTTGGTCCGTCAATGCAGTGTGGCAGGTTGCGGGTCAAGCGCCTTGTTGGGTAACGTCCCTACGTCCACAGCAGAGCGCGGCCAGCGGATGGCAACGACGGCACCCTGCGATGGCAACGGCAGGTTGGACAGGGCGACCTGTGCGCCCGACCGTTCGAGCAGCGTCTTGGCGATGAAAAGCCCAAGCCCCATGCCTTCGTGCCGGCCTTCGCCGCCTTCTTCGTTGGCGGCACTGTCATAGCCGGGCCGGGTGGTGACGAACGGGTCGCCGAGCCTGTCAAAGATCAACTGATCGAAGCCTGGACCATCGTCGCGGATGGTGATGGAGAGCTGGCTTGCGCTCCAGCGGGCATCGACGCTGACGTTGCTCCTGGCGAAGTCGATGGCGTTCTCGAGAATGTTGGACAGCGCATAGGCGATGGCCGGATTGCGCCTGAACACCGGCTCGGGCGCGTGCTCCTTGTCACCCCTGCAGGAGATGAGAACAGCAACATCCGAGCCGCGCAAGGGTGCCACCTGGTCTTCCAGCAGCGCGGAAAGCTTGACCTGCCCGAAGATCACGTCGGCCGCCTGCTCGCGGTCGGAAAGCCGCGACAGGATTTCCCGGCAGCGTGCCGCCTGGCTGATGAGCAGGTCGAGATCATCGGCATGATGGCCCTTGAGCACGGCCTCGCGCTTGAGCTCCTTGGCAACGACGGTGATGGTGCCGAGCGGTGTTCCCAGTTCATGTGCTGCCGCGGCGGCGAGGCCATCAAGCGCCGACAGGCGCTGCTCGCGGGCCAGCACCATTTCGGTGGCGTTGAGGGCGACCGACATCTGCCGCGCCTCCTCGGCGAGGCGGCGGGCATAGATCGCCGAAAATGCCGTGCCGCTCAGAACGGCAACCCAGAGGCCGGCCACATAAGTCGCCGGCAGTGTGATCGGCTCGCCGACCTTCCAGGGCAGGGGCAGGTGGTAGATCGCAAGGAGCGAGGCACAGGCAATCGCCATGACGCCAAGACCGAGCGTCCAGCGCACCGTGAGTGACGTGGCCGACACCGTGACCGGAACCAGGAAAAGGAACGAGAAGGGGTTTTCGAGGCCGCCCGTCAGGAAAAGCAGCACCGCAAGCTGCACCACGTCATAGGCAAGGAGCAGGCCCGCCGCCCGGGTGCTGAGTATCTGGCTCGAGCGCCAGCGCAGCGAGATGAAGATGTTGAGCCAGGCACTGAGCGCGATGACGCCGAGGCAGGCCGAAAATGGCAGGCTGTATCCGAACACCAGCGAAACAATGAGCACCGCCGCCGTCTGGCCGATCACTGCCAGCCAGCGCAGCCTGACAAGGGTCCGCAGGCGGATGGGGTTGCTCGCCTGTCCGCCGGGAAGTCCATCCGTTTCGAGGTCGAACTGTGTCATATTCCCAGATGCAGCGAACATCCGCTGCGGCAATTGTGACCGGGCCGTGTTCCGCCATGGTCCTGTATGAAGTGGCAATCCTAGCGAAGACGGAAGCTTGATGCAAAACTCCGACAAGCGCGCCACCCAAGGCGCCACCCAAAACGCGACTCAGGACGCTGGCCAGACTGTTGCCAGGGCCAGGCTGCTGCGCCGCATCCTTTTCGCGGGCCTCATGCTCATCGCCGCTGCGGCCATCGCCGCCCTGGCGCTGCTGTCATCGCCGCTGAAGCCGGGTGGCGTCGGTGAAGCCCTGGTGGGCGGCCCCTTCACCATGCTCAACCAGCGCGGAGAAACGGTGACGGAGAAGTCCTTCCTCGGCAAGCCTACGCTGCTTTTCTTTGGCTTCACCTTCTGCCCGGACGTCTGCCCGACGGAACTGCAGGTGATGGCGGCGGCCCTCGACCAGTTGGGTGAGAAGGGCAAGGACATTGTTCCGGTTTTTGTCACGATCGATCCGGAACGCGACACGCCTGAAGTCATGGCAAATTATGTCTCGAACTTCGGGGAGCGTTTCGTGGGACTAACGGGCAGTGCCGAACAGGTGGCCGGGATTGCTGGCGCCTATCGTGTCTATTACGCCAAGCAGGAAAACAAGGAGCGGCCGTCGGATTACCTGATGGACCACTCATCCGTCATTTACCTTATGGGCGCGGACGGAAAGTTCCTGAAGCATTTCACCTACACCACCGATGCCGCGACTCTGGCACAGGGCATCGCCACGGCGCTGGGGCGCTGACACCGGCAATTAGGTCAATATTATTGACGTTGTAGCCATGCGCCGAACGACCAGCAGGCCAGAAGTCTAATACCGGCAAGGGGTTGTTAACAGCTATGCCCAAGGTTATCTTGCACTGCAGCAAGGGGCAGCGATCAATGCTTTACCAGATGTTCGAGATGCAGCATGCCGCCATGGCCCCGTTCCGCTTGGCGGCAAAGGCAGGGACCGAGTTCTGGCTGCATGACTGGAACCCTCTTTCGCAAACATCGCTGGGCCGCCAGGCTCGCGCCGGTTTTCAACTCTTCGAGCGCCTGACGCGACGTTACACCAAGCCGCGCTTTGACATCACCACCACCACGGTGTCCGGCAAATCCGTCGCCATCGAGGAAGTTGTCGTCTGGGAACGGCCGTTCTGCCGCCTTGTCCATTTCCGCAAGAAGGGCACCACTCGCAAGAAGCAGCAACCGATCCTGGTCGTGGCACCGATGTCCGGCCACTATGCCACGCTGCTGCGCAACACTGTGGAAGGGCTGCTGCCGCAGCATGATGTCTATATCACCGACTGGATCGATGCCCGCGAAGTGCCGGTCTCTGCCGGGTCATTCGACCTTGATGATTACACCGACTATGTGATCGACATCCTGCACCATCTTGGCAGCAGGGCCAATGTCATGGCCGTCTGCCAGCCATCGGTGCCGGTGCTGGTGGCGATGTCGTTGATGAGCGCCAGGAAAGACCCGCTCATTCCGCACACGATGATCTTGATGGGCGGCCCGGTGGACACACGCATCAGTCCAACCGCCGTCAACAAGGTGGCCAAGGACAAGGGCGTCACCTGGTTCAAGCGCAATACAGTGCTGGAAGTGCCCGCCCCCCACAAGGGCGCAGGACGCATCGTCTATCCCGGTTTCCTGCAGCTTGCAGGCTTCATGTCGATGAACTCGCATCGCCATATCACCGCCCACCGTGATCTGTACTGGAACCTGGTTGATGGCGACATGGTGTCTGCGGCCAAACTGCAGGAATTCTATGACGAGTACATGTCCGTCATGGATCTGTCCGGTGAATTCTATCTCCAGACGGTTGAACGCGTCTTCGTGAACCAGTGCCTGCCACTGGGCACTTATCGCTATCGCGGCGAATTGATCCGCCCGGAACTCATCACCGATGTGGCATTGCTGACCATCGAGGGTGAGCGTGACGATATCACCGGGCCCGGCCAGACCCAGGCCGCCCATGCTCTTTGTTCAGGCATTCCACCCGAGAACAAGGCTGATCATGTGCAGAAAGGCGTTGGACATTACGGCGTCTTCTCCGGGCGTCGCTATCTCGAGGAAGTCGTGCCAGTGATTTCGCGTTTCGTGGCGGAACACGCACACGCAAAGGCCCCGCAGGCAAAGGCCGGCTGAAGTACCGTTGCAGCGAAGTTGAAGCCGGCGCTTTGTCGCCGCCGAGTGGTTTCAACTAGCCTGCGCGATGCGCTAGACCATGGGTCATGTGGCCCCTGAGTCGCACATTCACGGCAAGACCGAAACCCGAAGACGAACCCTTGCCCATCATCGTGATGGTTGACGGCGAGGCGCTCGTCGTCAGGCTGAAGCGCCATGCCAAGGCCCGCCGCATGACGCTGCGCCAATCGCGTGATGGCGAACATTTCGTGCTGACCGTGCCGCGCCGGCATAACCGCAAGGCGGCCGAGGCCTTTCTCAACGCCTCGTCACCCTGGATGCAGAAGCTTCGCGCCGCGCTCCCGGTCCTTGTACCGGTCGCGGACGGCGCGACCCTTCCACTACGCGGCGTGAACTATGCCATCGCGGCAACCGGCAAGCTGCGCGGCGTCGCTGCAATTGACGAAGAGCAGCGCACGATCGCCGTGCCGGGTGCGCCAGGCCACCTCAGGCGCAGGCTTTCCGAATGGCTCAAGCGCGAGGCTGAAAAGGATCTTCGCGAAGCATCGGCGCGTTATGCAGCTGCCATGAATGCAACGGTGAAGCGGATCAACGTTCGCGACCAGAAGAGCCGCTGGGGTTCATGCAGCAGTGATGGAACCCTGTCCTATTCCTGGCGCCTCATCATGGCCCCGCCCATGGTCCTTGACTATGTGGCCGCCCATGAAGTTGCGCACCTGCGCGAAATGAACCACGGGCCGCGCTTCTGGAAGCTGGTGCTGGGCCATTGTCCCGCTGCTCGCGAGGCCAAGAACTGGTTGAAGAAGAACGGGCAGTCGCTGCACCGTTTCATTTGAGGCGCGGGCGTCAGTAAAGCCCGTCGTCACCGCCATCATTGCGATTGCCGAACAGGATTGACAGCAGGCTGCGCTTCTTCTTGCGCGGCGCTGGCTGCGGTTCGTTGATGACCGGGTCAGCTTCGATCACGTCATTGGCATCATTCTGCGCAACCACCATTTCGGTTGGCGGCGGCAGCGTGCCGGGAAGCTCGCGGTAGGCGATCCCCGCATGGGCCTTTTCCATGATGTCGCGCCAGACCAGGGCCGGCAGCGATCCGCCGGTCACCTTCTTGGTGGGGCTGTTGTCGTCATTGCCCATCCATACGCCGGCCGTGAGATAGGGCGTGTAGCCGACGAACCAGGCGTCACGGTAATCCTGGCTCGTGCCGGTCTTGCCGCCCATGTCCTGGCCGTCGAACCTGGCCTTGGTTGCGGTGCCCGAGGTCATGACCTGGCGCATCATGAGGTTCATGGCGCCGACCTCTTCCTCGCTCATCACCTGGCCAAGCCCGTCTGCCATCCGTTCATAGAGCACCTGGCCCTCGCGGCTGACGATGCGCTTGACGATGTAGGGCTCAACCGCCGCTCCGCCATTGGCAAAGGGCACGAATGCCGAGGTCATTTCCATCAGGGTCACTTCCGACGTGCCAAGCGCAATCGAAGTGTCGGCATTGAGCTTGGAGCGGATGCCGAGGCGCTTGGCGACGCTGGCGACCGTGCGCGGGTCGACGGCGTGGGTGAGCTTGGCCGAGATCGTGTTGAGCGAGAGGGCATAGGCCTGTTCCAGCGTCACTGGCCCAAGATATTTGCGCTTGTAGTTTTCCGGGCTCCAGTTGCCGATCCGGACTGGTTCATCCACCTCCACCGAGTCGGGGCGATAGCCGTTCTCGAGTGCCGCCAGATAGACGAAGGCCTTGAATGCCGAGCCCGGCTGGCGCTTTGCCACCACGGCACGGTTGAACTGGCTGCGCTTGTAGCTGCGCCCGCCGACCAGGGCTTTCACGGCACCCGTATCATCGAGCACCACCACGGCACCCTGCGAGACATTGAGGGTCTTGCCGTTGTCGGAAAGGCGCTTGCGCAGGGCCTGTTCGGCGCGCGATTGCAACTTGGCATCGAGCGTCGTTTCGATGATCAGCGACTTCTTGGTTTCCTTGGTGAGCAGGCGAAGCTGGTCATTGATCCAGTCCACGGCATATTGCGTGGCGGGCGTATCGACCTGCGTTGCCGCCGAGCTCCGTGATTGCAGCGCCTCCTTGGCCTCACCGGCAGAGATGTAACCCTCATCGACCATGGCACTCAGGACGATCTTGGCCCGGGCCAGGGCCTCATCGGGCCTGCGCGCCGGGTTGTAGGTCGTCGGCGCCTTGAGCACGCCGGCCAGGGTTGCCGCCTCCATCAGCGTCAGTTCATAGGCCGACTTGCCGTAGAAACTGCGTGCCGCCTTGTCGATGCCGTCGGCGCCGCCACCGAAATAAACCCGGTTCATGTAAAGCTGCAGGATCTCGTCCTTGCTGAACTTGCGTTCGAGCCAGATCGCAAAGACCATTTCCTGGGCCTTCCGGGCGAAGGTGCGTTCGTGGCTGAGAAACAGGTTTTTGGCGAGCTGCTGGGTGAGCGTCGAGCCGCCTTCCCTGAGGCGCCCGGCGATGATGTTGCGCGTCATGGCCCGCGTGAGGCCAATGGGATCGACACCATAGTGATGGTAGAAGCGGCGGTCCTCGATGGCGATGATGGCTTGCGGCACATAGGGCGGCAGCTCGGAGATCGACACCGCATCGCCGAAGAAAGTTCCCTGTTCGGCGATTTCGCTGCCATCGCTTGCCAGGAGCAGGATGCCGGGTTCGCGTTCCGGAATCTGGAATACGCCGGTCTGGGCAAGGGTGAACCAGATGAAGGCAAATGCAGCAGCACCAGCGACCACGCCAAGCGTGGCCAGTTTCATCGCAAAGCCGAAGAGCCAGCGGATCGGACCCCGGCGCCGTGGGCGGGCGCTGCGTCCGTTTGATCGCCGCTGCTCGCGGTCATCAAACAGCCGGGGCTCGCGCCGGGTCTTGCCCTTCGCCGTCCTCCGTCCGCCAAATAGTCCCATGAAGTGTCTCGCCCCGTCGCTGAGAGTGTGGTCCGCCAGCTTGTTGCCGCCTGTGCGCCGGATCACGCCCTGCAAGTATCAATCAGTTGCGGCCTGCCGCAACCGGTTGGCAACGGTTAACGCTGAATTCCTTGCGCTTCCGTTGACGCTGTTTCTGGGCCGGAATCATGGTGCAAAAATGACCGGTTTCCAGCGCTGCCGGATGGTTCAGGCCAGCGTATAGGCCGTCTTGACGGCGGTATAGAACTCAGCGGCAAAGCGGCCCTGTTCGCGCGCCCCGTAGCTTGAGCCTTTGCGCCCGCCAAACGGCACATGATAGTCGACGCCGGCGGTTGGCAGGTTGACCATCACCATGCCTGCCGCCGAGTTGCGGCGGAAGTGCGAGGCATGTTTCAGCGAACTTGTGTAGATGCCCGAGGACAACCCGAACGGCGTGTCATTGGCAACGGCAATGGCCTCGTCGTAGTCCTTGACGCGGACAACCGAGGCGACCGGCCCGAACACTTCTTCACGGTTGATCCGCATGGTGTTGCTGGTCTCGGTGAACAGGGCGGGTGACAGGTAGAAACCCTTGCTGTCGCGGTTCAGGCGCTCGCCGCCCCAGGCAAGCCTGCCGCCTTCCTCGCGGGCAATGCGGATGTAGTCTTCATCCTGCGCCATCTGCGTCTCGTCAACGACTGGCCCGATCTGCGTGCCGTCCTTGAGGGCGTTGTCAACCTTGAGTGCCTGCATCGCCGCAACCATTTTTTCCACGAAGGCATCATGAACCTTGTCCTCGACGATGAGACGCGAGGAGGCCGTGCAGCGCTGCCCGGTCTGGAAGAAGGCGCCATCAATGGCACCCGCCACCGCGGCATCGAGATTGGCGTCTGCCATCACCACCAGCGGGTTCTTGCCGCCCATCTCCAATTGGAACTTGGCGCCGCGCGCCGCGCAGGCCTGTGCCACCTTGGCTCCGGTTGCGACCGAACCCGTGAAGGAAATGGCATTGACGTCGCGTGAGTCGAGCAGCGTCTGCCCGACCACCGAGCCGCGCCCCATGACAAGGTTGAGCACGCCCTTGGGCAAGCCGGCGCGGGCCGCGATATCGGTCAGCGCCCAGGCACAGCCCGGCACGAGGTCGGCCGGCTTGAACACCACGCAGTTTCCGAAAGCGAGCGCAGGCGCCATCTTCCAGGCCGGAATGGCAATCGGGAAATTCCACGGGCAGATCAGGCCCACGACACCCAGGGCTTCGCGCGTCACCGTGACTTCCACATTGGGCCTGACGGAGGCAAGTGAAACGCCCTCGAGGCGCAGGGCTTCCTGCGCGAAGAACTTGAAGATCTGCCCGGCACGCATGGTTTCGGCAATGCCATTCGACAATGGCTTTCCTTCCTCGCGCGCCAGCAACCGGCCGATCTCGTCGCGCCGTGCCAGCAATTCTGTGCCGATGGCATCGAGGATGTCGGCCCGCTGTTGCGGCGTCGTGGCGCTCCAGGCCGGAAATGCCGCCTTCGCGGCGGCGATGGCATCCTTTGCCTGCTCGGCGGAAGCCTGGGCATACTGGCCGACCACATCGCTGACGTCGGACGGATTGATGTTGTCCTTGCTGGAGGTGCCCTCCAGCCATTCGCCATTGATGTAATTCTTGTGCAGCATCTGCCTGTTCCCGTGAAAATTCGGGCGGACCATGGCGCAAAGAGCACTGTCAGGCAAGTCTGAGCAGCACTGCGCCCGCCGTGATGAGAAGCGCCCCCGCGATGCGAATGGGCGTCAGTGATTCGCGCAGCATCCGCGCCGACATGAGCAGCACGAAGACGATACTGGTTTCACGCAGTGCTGCAACGCTGGCAATCGGTGCCTTGGTCATGGCCCAGATGACGATGGCATAGGCAAGGCCGGAGGCGGTGCCGCCAACGAGGCCCTGTTTCCAGTGCGGAAGAAGCGATGGCACGAAACCCCTGCCGCGCATCAGCGTGCCGGCAATCATCAGGAAGATTGCATCGAGGATGAAGAGCAGGCCGGCATAGCCGAAGGCCTGTCCCGAAGCCCGGGCACCAAGCCCGTCGGTGAAGGAATAGACGGCGATGAAGCAGGCGGTGCCGAGCGCATAGAGCACAGCCTGCGGATCGGGATTGCTTGATCGTTCTCTCTGCCAGCCGGCCATGATCAGGCCGAGAACGAGGAGAAGGATTGCCGTGATGACGCCGCCATGGACCCCGTCGCTGAGGAAGATGAGGCTCGCCGTCATGGTCAGCAGCGGGGCAGCACCCCTGGCAATGGGATAGACCTGGCTGAGGTCGGCGGCGCGATAGGCCCGCACCAGGAACAGGTTGTAGCCGGTGTGCAGCAGCCCCGAGGCGAGGGCATAGGGATAGCTTTCCGGCCGCGGCAACCCGAACACCAGGACAAGGCCGAGGCCCAGGACACCCATCAGGACCTGCAGGATGGACAGCGACACAAGCCGGTCTGCCTGCATCCGAACCAGCACATTCCAGGCGGCGTGCAGGAAGGCTGCGAGGAGTACGGCGGAAAAGACAAAGGGATCCAAGGTGGCGCTTTCAGGTCAGGATGCCGGGGCCTTCTGCCAAATTGCTACGCAAACGGAAAGGGCCCCTTGCGGGGCCCCGGAACGAAGATGTGTTGAAGCTATGAGCAGGCAGCGCCGCCAGCCGTAACCTCGCACTTCAATGTGGGTGCCGCCCGAGGGCGTACCACCACAGCCTGCCTCACATTGAATGTGTCGCTGCCGAGGATGGATTTGCCGAGGAAGTTGGCGACGTAGGGTGCGTATGTCATGCAGGCTTGGGCAACGACGAGATCATTGCCTGCCGTCATCAAGTCAAGATAGCCATCCGTGCTGGGCAGCGCGCCGCAACCTGGGCCGGCACCGTTGGATGTCTGCCAAACCAGTGTCGGCGTACCGGCTGACGCGCGATATCCGATCACGCGCACAGTCACCCCGTTCGGAGGCGTCGGCCTTAGCACCAGATCTGAAACCCTCATGTAGTCGGTAACCTGCGACTTAAGAACCGTGTTGCGGTTCTGTGCTGTCAAGTCGGCGACTGCACTGGCAACGGTCGTCACCTTGCGGTTGTCCACTACCAGTGTGGTCAGATCCATCAATCCGAAATAGAGGATCAACATGACCGGCAGAATGAAAGCAAATTCAACTGCCGCAACACCTGATGCGGCAGTGAGGTATGTCTTGATCGTTGGAACCCGCATGAATGCTAATCCTTCTCAGCCACAATGGTTCGATGAGGTGGGGAACGGTTCGTTCTGGAACATTGCGAATCCAGCAAGACGGCGCTTGTTGTTGCCGTCCACATTGCCGAAATGCTCCTTGAGAAAGGGCATCGTGAAGGTCCAGTCATAAGTCGCGATCACCGCAACTGATTGAGTAGGATTGCCGCAGGAATAGGAAGAAGGACCAGCAGGGCCGCCATAGCTATTGCCGATGCTGAGGTAAGATGGAACGGCTGCACTAAGTGCCGAGAAGCTTGCCGCGGAGGTCATGAAGACCGTCACACCGTCGGCGCAATTCATTACGATGCTGGCAGTTTCGCAAATCTTGTCCTTGAACTGGTTCGCCGTGAGTTGCTGCTCTTGGGCTTGGCCCGTGCGCACGAGCCTTCCGGCGGTTTGCACGCTTGTTTGCAGAGAGTATTCGGTGAAAAGCATGATGCCCGTTTCCATAATGCTTCCTAGCAAGAGGAAGAAAAGAGGGGCCACCATGGCGAATTCAATGGCGGTGACGCCGCCATCGTCCTTGCAGATTTTGGCCGCGCTCGACCGGCGCAACATCACGGCCAGTTTTGAAAGCACGTTCATCTAAGTCTCCCGTGGGTGCGGCATGGCACCGTGCAAAGTTCCTGGCTCGCCAGGATGCAAAGATAGAGTTGTAATCACTAGCAAAGTTGGCTTTAGGCAGTTTTACCGGACTGTTTAAAATTTGAATGAAATGTTCAAAAAACAAAGGGCGGAGAGACAATCTCCGCCCTTGGTTAATCGGAATTTGCAGCACCTTACTGCGGTGCCGCGGGTGCTTTCGCTTCCGAGGTGCCCTCGCCCGTGGCAAGCTTGGTCTTGGCCGAATTGGCACTGATGATAGCTGCGTTGTAGTCAGGTAGATCACCTGTTTGCATGTCGGATTCGCACAGCGGCCAGCAACTGTAGCTCTTCCGGCGCACACCCGTAAGTGTTCCTTGATAGAGAGCCAACGCGCTCTCAGATGTGTGCTTAACCATGACGCTGAACTGCGCGATTGGCTCACCCTTTTGGTCAAGGATGATGAGATTGGTCTGCCCAAAGCTGCGGCCATGCACGAAGACTTTGTCGAGATGGAGCGAAACATCGGCAATTGACGGGTTGCCGATGACAACTGCTCCTGGGCTCGCCTGAACTGTCAGCATGCGCGAATGATCGACTTCTACGTCGAGCACCTGATCCGCGGCGGCGGCCCCCCCAAGAAATGGCAGCACGGAGATGCCGGCCAGGAGAGCAAGACGATGCAGAATGTTTTTCATGAACCACCACACATAAGCGGGCAAAGGCCCGGACCTGCGGGAACAGTCGCACGAGAATGGTGAATCTTCCGTTACGCAACTGCCGCCGGGCAAGCAGGACACGCAGTCAATAAGACTTTCTCAGGGTTAACGATCCTTTAGGTCGATTCTGCGACCATGCAGATTCTTTCAGTTCCGTAAGCAACGGCGGGCCCATGCTGCATACTCTGTCAATCTTCGTCCTTCCGGCCTTCATGATTCTGGCCGCCATCACTGATTGCGCATCACTGCGCATTCCAAATTGGCTGACGGGACTGACGGCTCTTGCCTTCTTTCCCATGGCCTTCGCGACCGGCATGCCCCTGGCCGAAATCGGTTGGCACCTGGCGGCAGGTTTGGCGCTCTTTTTCGCTGGCTATGCCCTGTTCGCGTTGCGCCTGTTCGGCGGCGGCGATGCAAAGTTGATGGCTGCGGCGGGCCTCTGGTTCGGAACGTCCGAGTCGCTGAACTTCCTGATCATGACGGCTCTTGCCGGCGGTGCCCTGGCTTTGATCATCGCTTGCTGGGCTTTCGCTTCTATGAGCTGGGACATGACAGGCAGCGACAAGTCATTGCCGCTTCGTCAGCGTATCAGGCAATGGACGCCGAAACTCCCTTACGGGATTGCACTCGCAGTCGGTGCAATTCTGGTCTTCCCCAACACATGGTGGATGAATGTTGCATGACGGCCCGTTCCATTAACCAATATTTTGCCATTCCGTCGGAAAGATGAATCCCGGTTTAGTGCGCCTCGATCGCGCCCAGTGAGGAAAAGACATGAGTAAGATGCGAGTTGCGATGTTTGTCGTTGCCCTGGGTTCCGCTGGTCTGGCGGGCTTGCTGGCATATGGCGTCATCGGCAAGAAACCGAAGCCACAGCAGGTTGCTGCCACTCCCAAGATTGAAACAGTCGATGTGCTTGTCGCAGCCAAGGACATCGAGACCGGGGAGAAGCTTGCCGCCGGTTCGGTCGTCTGGAAGGCTTGGCCCAAGAATGTCATCCAGGACATCATGATCACCAAGGATGAGATGCCAGATGCCGAAGAGAAGCTGGCCGAGTCGCGTGCTCTGATTCCCATGTATGAGGGCGAGACCATTCTCGAAAAGAAGGTGGTCAATCCTGGTGAAGGCGGCTTCATGAGTGCCGTCCTGCCAACCGGCATGCGCGCCACGTCAGTCGCGATTTCAAACCGTTCGTCAGCGGGTGGCTTCATCCTCCCCAATGACAGGGTTGACGTCATCCTCACACGCAAGATCGTCAACGGTGCCTCTGGCAACACGCTAGTCAAGAGCGAGACGGTCATTACCAATGTTCGCGTTCTCGCCATCAACCAGGTCTTCAAGCAGGCCAAAGAGGGAGAGGATGTTGCCCTCAAAGAGTCAGACACAGCGACACTCGAAATGACGCTTCCGCAGGCGGAAGTCATCGCGCGAGTCGAAAGTGAAGGCGAATTGTCACTGGCATTGCGCTCACTTGCGGAAGGCGAAGGCCATGCTGAGAAAGATGGACCGCGTCTGTCGGAGAAGTACCAGCCGCAAGGTTCGAACAAGCTCGTGAATAGCGACACCCTGTTCGTCCGCTATGGCATTGAAACCTATGCAACGAGCCGCTGAGGACGATCTCATGACCAGTCTCAACAACAACCCGCTTTTCACAGGTAAGATCATGAAATCCGGCCTTCTCGCCCTGTGCCTCGTCGCAGCAACCGTCATGGGAGCAATCACTCCCAACCTTGTCACAGGCAAAGCGCTGGCGAGCGATCTAGACCCCGCCGTGGAAGAGGCAGACAATGGCCGCTTCGTCCGCATGGGCCTCAACAAGTCGGTGGTGATCCGCCTTCCGGCTGAGGCGCGCGACGTGGTGGTTGGCAACGAGGAAATTGTCGATGCCGTCGTACGTTCGAAGAACACGGCCTATTTGTTCGCCCGCAAGTATGGCCAGACCAATATCTTCTTCTTTGATGCGAGTGGTCGCCAGATTCTGAGCGTCGATCTTGAAGTTGCGGTTGATAGCATGGCGCTCAAACGGCTCCTGAACCGCGCTCTCCCCGGGAACCGTCTGACGGTCGACACAGCCGAACGAAATATCGTTCTGGCGGGCACCGCACGCAATCCACTTGAAGCCGAGCAGGCAGTGGAACTCGCCAACCAGTACGTTGCCGGCACCAAGACGGGTGCCGACAGGGCCGCTGACGCATTCATCGTCAACAACATCAAGATCATTGGCCAGGATCAGGTGATGCTCAAGGTCAAGGTCGTTGAGATCAAGCGCAGCGTATTGAAGCAATTTGGAATTGACTGGACGGCAATGCTGAACATCGGCAAGTTTGCCTTCGATCTTGCCAGCATCAATCCCTTCTCTTCGACTCTGATTTCGCCGCAGGGCTATTCTCATGGCGCGTACAACAGTACCAACGTCAATGTTGACGCGTGGATCACCGCCATGGAGGGCGACGGACTGGTTCGCACACTTGCGGAGCCCAACCTTACGGCATTGACAGGCCAGAGTGCCAACTTCCAGGCCGGCGGCGAGTTCCCCTTCCGCAGTTGCCCGGGCAACAACTCTGACAACTGCCAGATCGAGTTCAAGAAGTTCGGCGTGCTTGTGGACTTCACACCAACAGTCCTCACCGAGGGACGCATCAACCTGAAAATCAGGACCGAGGTCAGTGATATAGCGGGTTCGATTGACGGCATCCCGTCTCTCGACACACGCAACGCCACGACCGTCCTCGAACTTCCATCTGGTGGGTCAATGATGCTGGGTGGGCTCATCCGCGAGACCAGCCGGGCCAACATCAACGGCACACCTGGGCTGAAGAAGTTGCCTGTGCTCGGCGCCCTGTTCCGCAGCCATGACTTCGTCAACAACGAAACCGAGCTGGTGATCATAGCAACCCCCTTCTTGGTGCGCCCAACAGCCGAACGCAACCTCGCATCGCCCGACCAGGGGTTCAATCCTCCAACCGACAAGCAGGCCGCGTTCTTGGGCCGTCTCAACAAGGTTTACGGCGCGGGTGAGGTTCCGGTTGGCACCTATCACGGCAATGTCGGCTTCATCGTAGAATGAATGGCAAGGTGAATAAAATGTCACAGACAAAGTTTGAATCACGTCCGGCTATTCTGATTATCTCCGTCATTGCCGCAACACTTCTCTCGGGTTGTGCGACGGAGGAAGAACTGCAGGGGAAGTTTGAACCCTACCGGATGGAAGATCGCTATCCGCTGACGACGAAGGATGCACTGGCCATTCGCCGGTCAAAGGCTGCCGATCTGTGTCAGGCTTGGACCAGGGATCTCGCCGACACCCAGCAGAACGACATTCATCCCAATCACGGGTGTGCGACACGTGTGAACATGGCCCAACAACTTGTCGATCCGAAAGATCTCGACAGTCCGAACGCCGTCACTCCGTATCCAGTAAAGAGTAGCGCCAGACCATCTTCGAATTGAGCTCGAGTATCAGATCAGAAGCTCCAATCGATAGTTTCAAGGCTGTGGAAGAGCCGCAGAAAGACAGGACTCGATAATGCATAACCTAGCAACTGAGCCAACCCTTCAAGCGTCAAGTGAGGCGCCGGTCGTCCTGGTGCCGCGAATTGAGCTGCACGCCTTCTGTGACAATCAGCAGACCGGTCAGCTACTACAGGTCGCAGCTGCTGACAGGCGGATGTCGCGGGCTCATGTGTCCATCCAGCTCGGTGGCATAGCGGCTGCCTGCCAGTACTATCAAGGCCAGCCGACACCCAATGTGCTTGTCGTCGAAACCCATTCGAACCGCGATCAGGTAATGGCGGATCTGGGAAAGCTTTCCGAAGTCTGCCAGGCTGACACCAAGGTTGTTGTGCTGGGTCACGTCAATGATGTGCTGCTCTATCGCGAACTGATCAAGGCGGGCGTCAGCGAGTATCTTGTTGCTCCGGTTTCGCCGGTTGGGTTCATCGATTCCGTCGCAAATCTCTATCACGACCCAAAAGCCGCTCCGTTGGGGCGCATTGTGTCTTTCGTGGGTGCCAAAGGCGGAGTCGGATCCTCGACCATTGCCCACAACATCGCCTGGACAACGTCGCAGAAGCGCAACATCGACACGATCATAACAGATTTGGATCTGGCATTCGGCACTGCGGCTCTGAACTTCAATCAGGACTCCACTGGTGGCATCGCTGACGCACTTGGTCAGCCGGATCGTGTCGACTCCATGCTGGTCGAGCGCCTGATGACAAAGCTCGGTGACAAGCTCAGTCTCCTCAATGGACCGGGCACGGTCGAGCGCGAGTACAATATCGAAGCTCATGCCATCGATTCGATTCTTGGTGTGGTGCGTGGCAGTGCGCCGCTTGTGATCCTCGATGTGCCGAACATGTGGGCGCCATGGATCAAGCACACGCTGATCAACTCTGATGACATCGTCATTACCGCGACTCCGGAACTGCCGAGCCTTCGCAACGCCAAAAACCTCGTTGATTTCCTCAAGGCTGCCCGTGCCAATGACAGGTTGCCGAAGCTCATTCTGAATCAGGTTGGAGTGCCAAAGCGCCCAGAGATCTCGGCCGCCGATTTTGCCAAGGCAGTCGGCTTGGATCCGATCGCTGTCATTCCACACGACCCGCACGCCTTTGGGCTCGCGCAGGGCAATGGCCAGATGTTGTTTGAGGTGGCACCGAAGTCCAAAGCGACAGAGATGTTGACCGATATCGCAGCAATTGTGGCGGGACAACAAAAGGGCACGACGGCCAAGCCGAAAAGCAAGGGCTTCCTCTCTGGCTTGCCGCTGTTTGCGAAGAAGAACAAGTAACCGAAATCTGTAGGGTCACTCCCCGAGGGACGGAATTATGTTTGGCAAAAGAAATGAAACTGCGACCGGCGTGGGAGCACCTCCTGCATTGGCACCGGCGGGTGGCTCGCCGGCCGCCGCGAAGGCAAACTATGTTCCAGACATCAAAGTGCAGGGTGCCGGGAGTCAGGTAAGGCAGTCGGCAGCCGCCCAGAAGCCTCCGGCCCCGACCGATCACAGCCGCCGTTCCGAAAATTACTATGACATCAAGAGCACGATCTTCAATGCGCTCATTGATGCCATCGACCTGACACAGCTTGCCCAACTTGATCGCGATGCCGCCCGCGACGAGATTCGCGACATCGTCAACGAGATCATCGCCCTCAAGGACGTGGTGATGTCGATCGCCGAGCAGGAAGAGTTGCTCGAGGACATCTGTAACGACGTGCTGGGCTTCGGCCCGCTTGAGCCGCTGCTGGCCCGTGACGACATCGCCGACATCATGGTCAACGGTTCGAGCACCGTATTCATCGAAGTCGATGGCAAGATGCAGAAGACGGGAGTGCGCTTCCGTGACAACTCACAGCTTCTGAACATCTGCCAGCGCATCGTGAGCCAGGTCGGCCGCCGCGTCGATGAAGCAAGCCCAATTTGCGACGCCCGTCTCGCTGACGGCTCCCGCGTCAACGTCATCGCGCCGCCCTTGGCAATCGATGGTTGCGCCCTCACAATTCGTAAGTTCAAGAAGGATCGTCTCAAGCTTCCTGATCTTGTCCGCTTCAAGTCGATCACGCCGGAAGGCGCTACTATCCTTGAGGTCATCGGCCGGGTGCGCTGCAACGTGCTGATCTCCGGCGGTACCGGTTCGGGCAAGACCACCCTCCTGAACTGCCTCACCGGCTACATCGATCACGATGAGCGCATCATCACCTGCGAGGACGCAGCCGAACTGCAACTGCAGCAGCCCCACGTCGTGCGGCTGGAAACGCGCCCGCCGAACCTCGAAGGCGAGGGTGCCATTTCGATGCGCGATCTCGTCAAGAACTGCCTGCGTATGCGTCCTGAGCGGATCATCGTCGGTGAGGTCCGCGGACCCGAGGCTTTCGATCTTCTGCAGGCCATGAACACCGGCCATGACGGCTCCATGGGCACGCTCCACGCCAACAGCCCGCGTGAAGCCATCTCGCGTCTTGAATCGATGATCACCATGGGCGGCTTTGCCCTTCCCTCGAAGACCATCAAGGAAATGATCTGCGGCTCGATCGACGTGATCATTCAGGCGTCGCGCTTGCGTGACGGTTCGCGCAAGATCACCCATGTCACGGAAGTTGTCGGCATGGAGGGCGAAGTCATCATCACCCAGGATCTCTTCATCTATGAAATCCAGGGAGAGGACGCCAACGGCAAAATCATCGGCCGCCATCGCTCGACCGGCATCGCCCGCCCCCACTTCTGGGACCGCGCACGCTACTACAACGAGGAACGCCGTCTGGCAGACGCCTTGGAAAAGGCAGAAGCGCGGAATGAAGGCAAAAACTGACGAACGGGACTGCATAAGCCATGAATTTCGGCTCCGACATCTCTGATCTTGCAATCTACGTCTTGGTGGCAGTGGCCATCGGCGGGCTTGTTCTTGCCGTTTTGTTCCCGCTGATGGTCGGTTCAGCTGCAGAAAGACGCATCGATCAGATTTCGACAGGCAAGAAGGAAGGAAAGTCGAATTCGTTCCGGAGCAGATTCCAGGAAGACAGCAAGGATGCGCGGCGCCGGCAGATCGCCGACTCGCTAAAGGCGATCGAGGACCAGGAGCGGCAGCGCAAAAAGAAGATCAGCCTTCGGACCTTGATCCAGCAGGCAGGTCTCGAGTTGTCCACTCGCACGTTCTGGTTTTTCTCTGTCATGTGCGGCGCCTTGCTCTTTATAGTGCCATTTTTTCTCGGTGCCCCTCTGCTGGTGGCGGTTGGAGCAGCGTTCGTTGGCTTTCTGGGCCTTCCCCGCTGGTTTCTCGGCTTCCTTCGCAAACGCAGGCAAAATACCTTCCTCAATGACTTTGCCGATGCCATTGACGTCATGGTGCGCGGACTGAAGGCTGGTCTGCCAGTGTCTGAAGCAATGAAGATCATCGCCACGGAAACCGGCCCGCCGGTAGGTCCGGAATTCGTTGAGGTGGTAGATGGCCAGCGCGTCGGCATTTCGCTCGACCAGGGCATTGAGAGAATGGTTGATCGCATGCCTTTGCCGGAGGTGAACTTTCTCGCCATCGTCATGGCCATCCAATCGAAGACGGGCGGCAACTTGTCCGAGGCACTTGGCAACCTCTCGAAGGTCCTGCGCGAGCGCAAGAAGATGAAGGCGAAAATCCGTTCCGTCAGCCAAGAGGCAAAGTCATCGGCGGCCATCATTGGTTCACTGCCCTTCGTCATCATGGGCGCGATGCTGGTGCTCAATCCCAACTATCTTAACCCACTGTTCCAGACGAGCACCGGCAACATGCTGATTATTGGCAGCGGTGTGTGGATGACCATCGGTATTCTGGTCATGCGCAAAATGATCAACTTTGAGATTTGAGAGAGGCGCACGTCGAACATGGGTGACCTCATCACAACTTTGCTGCAGATGGAGACGCTGGTTACGGTCCTGATCGGACTGGCGGCCTTTGGCACGGTGATTACGCTGACTGCACCGTTCTTTGAGGGTGACAGGCTCAAAGGTCGGATGAAGCTGGTCACGGAAGAAAAGGAACGGTTGCGCTCTGTGCAACGGACGCAACTCGCAGGCGCGGAAGCCAGATTGCGCGAGAAGCCGAAGACCAGCATCTATACTCAGCTCGTTGAAGCGCTCAATTTGCGCAATGTCTTTGAGACGGAAAGCTCCCGGGAGAAGCTGCGGCAGGCTGGCTACAGGTCGGAAAGGAATCTCATCACCTTTCTTGCACTCAGGGCCATTGTTCCTGTCGTTCTCGGCATTATTGCGTTTGTATATGCCTCGACGGTATTTGCCGACAGGGTCTCGCCATCCATGCGTGTTGCGATCACCCTGGTCGGCATGGTCTTTGGCTTCTATCTGCCGAACATCGGCCTCAAGAACATGATCATCAAGCGCCAGAAATCGATCAAGAAGGCTTGGTCGGATGCGCTTGACCTGTTGCTGATCTGCGTCGAGTCGGGCATGGCACTCGAACCCTCGATGAGCCGCGTGGCCAAGGAAATCGGCAGCCAGTCGGTTCCGCTTGCCGAAGAATTGACCCTCACCATCGCGGAGCTTTCCTACTTGCAGGATCGCCGCAAGGCACTCGACAATCTCGGCAGGCGTATTGGCCTAGAGACTGTGCGCTCGGTCGTGACCAGTCTCATCCAGTCGGAGCGTTACGGCACGCCGCTAGGTACGGCATTGCGCGTGCTTGCCCAGGAAAATCGCGATGCCCGCATGGCAGAGGCTGAAAAGAAGGCTGCCGCCCTGCCACCGAAGTTGACCGTTCCGATGATTCTCTTTTTCCTGCCGGTGATCTTCGTCGTCATTCTCGGACCATCCGTCATTCTTGTGCTCGGATCAAAGTAGCAGGACCAGCCTGCTACAAGTCTCAGTGCCGCTTTGGCCGGATGTAGTTCTCGCCGGCCATTGATGTGCCGTGCCGGGTCTTGTGCCAGTGAAACGGCCGGAACGCGAAATCCCAGAGCGCAAGCCAGGCCGCGACCGACATGAGCAACCAATATAGAGGCAGGGTGAAGATCACCAGCCAGTTTGGCCTCAGCCGTTGCCGTGACATGCCGCTCGCGGCAAGGATCATGGAAACGGCATAGCCTGCGATGAGGATGGCAGCTGACGAGCCCGACAGGAAATGGGCCGTCACGGTGTTCGGCAGCAAAGTCATGTTGGCTGGTAGCAATCGCCAGATGCCGATCGCCAGCAGGAAGGGATGCAGCAGTGCGGAACCGAAGACACCCAGCGTCATGCATTGCACGATCCAGAAGCCGTTCGAACCCAGTTCGCGGTGAAGTGCCAGGGGTGAGCGCATGTGGACGAGCCAGGTCTGAAGAAAGCCCTTGAGCCAGCGGCTGCGCTGCTTCAGCCAGTTGCCGATTTCCATGTTGGCTTCTTCATGCGTTTCACTGACCAGGGTCTCGCAGCGATAGCCTAGCCGGGCAAGCCTGATGCCGAGGTCCGCGTCCTCCGTGACATTGAACGGGTCCCAGGCGCCGGCTGCCTCCAGCGCCTCACGCCGGAAGTGGTTCGAGGTTCCACCCAGAAGGATCGGCAGTCCGCGTTCACTCAGCACCGGAAGGATGATCTTGAACAGGGCCGCATATTCCGCGGCAAACTGGCGGGTGAGCCAGTTGACGCGCGGATTGTAGAAGGCAAGGGCCGCCTGCAGGCAGGCGAGATCGTGCGGCGCTGCCGCGAAACGCTCTGCTGCCTTGCGCAGTTGCTGCCAATGCGGAATGTCCTCGGCGTCATAGATGGCGACGAGCGTGCCGCGCGCGAATTGAAGGCCATAGTTGAGGGCGCGGGGCTTGGTCCGTGGCTTGCCGGCGGGGACAACGAGGACATCAAAGGTGGCTGGCAACGCAAGGTCGAGCACCGCCCGGCGCATGGCGACATCATCCTCTTCGAGGATCAGCTTGATGTCGAGCTTCTCGGCTGGATAATCGATGGCGAGCAGGGCACGGACAAGCTGGATGAGAATTGCCGTTTCGCGGAAGGCCGGCACGAGAAGCGTATAGACGGGAAGTTCGTCATCGTGCAGCGGCTGGGGCGCCGGAGCCCGGCCGCCCGATGTTGGCAGGACGCAAAAGACCCTGATGGCAACGACGAGGGTGAAGAACAGCATGCCGGCAATGGAACAGGCGAAGGCAAGTGTCGGCATGCCGCCGAACTGCCAGGCGCCGGCCGCGGCGGCAGCAAGCATCATGAACGTGTATGCTTGGCCGTTTGACAGGCGCATGCGCGCTGACATCTGCGGGGCGGCCCTGGCGAAACCATGCACCGCCCGGGCAATGAGGTGCCTGCCGTGATAGCGCCGGACGGCTGTCCTGTAGCTTTCCGGTGAAATCCGGGCCACCACGACAAGCCCCAGCATGCGCGCCTCGGCAAGGGCCGTTTCATTGACAACGGCATGGAGGACCAGCGGCGACATCCAGCTGATGGGCACGATCTTGTGCCTGAGAATCAGGAAAAGGTCAGCCGGAACATGGCGCTGGAAAGCATCCTCGAGCCAGGCGGCGGGCACATACGGCAAGACATCAAAGGCGGAATCGTTTAGCGTCGCGGCGTAGTGTTCCAACGCCGCGTCGCGCGCCGCAGTCAGTTCAGGTGCCTTGAATGTCACACATCCCGGTCCCCCAGCCGCTGAGGCTCCTCCCCCTGTATTGGCTGTGCACGTCATGCAAAGCCATGGCCAAGGTCATCGCAACCCATCCCGGCGTGAAACGGGCCGCGCCCAGTCTCCTTCTGGTTGCGGCGCTTGCAATGCCTGCATGGGCCCAGGACGTCGCCCCCACTTTTCCGCGCTTTCGCTACAAGGACACTGAGGCGGCCCATCCCCTGACGCCTGAAAGCCAGAAGCTCGTGCTCCTGACCGACAAGGATTTTGCGCCATGGAGTTTCGTCGATGAGAAGGGAACACCCCAGGGCATTGCGGTTGATCTCGCTGTCTCGGCCTGTGCCGCTGCAAAGCTCGAGTGCACGGTCCTGCCGCTCGCCTTCACCGACCTGCGGTCGACCCTTGCCAGCGGTGGCGGTGACGCCATTATTTCCGGGCTGCGCCTGGAAGAGGGCATGCTCAGTGATTATCGCTTTACGCGGCCCTACTACCTGTCGCTCGGCCGCTTCGTGGCGAGGGCAGGGGCGTCGCTCAGTTCCAACGATGCCCGGGCTCTCACGGGAAAGCGCGTGGGCTTCGTGAAAAATTCAGCCCACGGAGTGTTTCTTGCGCGTCACTATGCCAAGTCGCAGTTGCAGCCCTTTGATTCACTGGACCAGGCCCTCGAGGCCCTGCGCACCGGTGCACTTGATGCAGTCTTCGGCGATTCCATCAGCGTTGCCTTCTGGCTTTCGGGAAGCAATTCGCGCAAATGCTGCCAGATCCTCGGCAAGTCCTTCGTCGATCGCGAAACCTTTTCGCGCGAACTTGTCTACCTGACGAAGCCTGGCCGCGAAAACCTGCGCGACATTCTCGATGCGGCCCTCGATGAACTGGAAGACAAGGGCGAGACAGCCCGCATCTTCACGACCTATCTGCCGGGTCCGGTCTGGTAGCGAGACGATCCGCATCAGCACCACGCGCCGCGGCAAGTGAAGCAAAGTTCCGTTCCGCGAGAAGCCGGGGCAGGCCTTCGAGCACGTCCTGCACCAAGCCCGGCCCGCGATAGACCAGGGCGGAATAGACCTGCAGCAATGATGCGCCAGCGAGAATCTTCTCGAAAGCCGACTGCGCGTCCTCGATGCCGCCTGCACCGATGAGCGGAATGGCACCACCGCTTGCCTGGTAAAAGCGCGCCAGAGCCTGGGTTGACAGCGAACGAAGCGGTCGCCCGGAAAGCCCGCCCGGTTCCTTGGCAAGAGGGGAGTTGAGAGGCGGCCGCGACACTGTGGTGTTGGAAATGATGATCGCATCGACCGCACCGCCCGAGCAGCAGCGGGCAATGTCGCTGATCTCGTCGTCGCCAAGGTCAGGCGCGATTTTCAGGAACATGGGGACGGGCTTGTCGAAACCGCGGCGCGCTGCGTTGAGGCGATCGAGCAGCCGTTGCAACTCGGCAGCCGATTGCAGGCCACGAAGGCCGGGCGTGTTGGGTGAGGAAATGTTGATGGTGAGATTGCTTGCAAGTTCGGCAAAGACCGCAAGGCCCGCCACATAGTCGGCGGCGCGGTCGGGGCTGTCCTTGTTGGCGCCGATGTTGACGCCAACGATGCCGCCGGGCTTGCGGTCGCGCAGGCGCCGGAACACCGCGCCATGTCCCTCATTGTTGAAACCCATGCGATTGATGACGGCATGGTCCTGCGTGAGCCGGAAGAGCCGCGGCCTGGCATTGCCTTCCTGCGGCAATGGCGTCACCGTTCCGACTTCGACAAAGCCGAAACCGAGGCCCAGCATCTGGGCGGGAACCTCGGCGTTCTTGTCGAAGCCCGCCGCAAGGCCGAGCGGATTGGGAAAGTCGAGCCCGAAGAGTCTCTGTGCCAGCAGCGGATGGCGTGGCGCCGGGGCCGCAGGCGGCAGGCATGACAGGGTCCTGATTGTCAGGCGGTGGGCCTGTTCGGCATCCATGCCGTGCAGCAGGGGGCGGGCCAGTGCGAAGCCCAGTCCGGAAAGGCTCATCCGCGCCAGCCGGCGGGAAAGACGAAGGCACCATCCTGCAAGGGCAGCGGCTTGACCCACAGGGCGCTGGCCGGGTCGATGCTGCCGTGGACATGGGGAAACAGTGCCCCGCCGCGCGAAGCCTCCCACTTGAGGTTTTGCAGTGACGCGGCCTCGAAGGCCACCAGCACCAGGCCCGTTTGCCCGGCAAAGTGGCGCCGCGCGGTTTCCTCGGCCTGTGTTGCATCGGAAAGATGGATGTAGCCATCGGCAAGGTCGATCGCCGCCCCGGTGAACACGCCGTCCTGCCGCGCCTGCGCCCAGGCCTCGGCGGCTATGATCTTGTAGACCAGCGTCATGGTGTTCCGGGAATCCCTCTGCGAATTCGCAATTAGCAGAAACTTTCTTCTGGACAATGCCGCAACTGCAAGGTATTTTCTCCTAAAGAAGGCCAAAAGTCGTTCTGAGGAGTGTTGCCATGTTCAGCCACAAGCAGGTCTGGAACGCCATCGACGTCATTGCCGAGCGCTATGGCTTCTCGGCCTCGGGTCTTGCCAAGAAGGCGGGCCTCGATCCCACCTCGTTCAATCCCTCGAAGCGCATCGGCCCCAATGGCCGGCCACGCTGGCCCACCATGGAATCGATTTCCAGCGTGCTTCAGGCCTCGGGCGCTCCGGTCGATGAATTCATGGAAATCCTCTCGGGCAAGAAGGGTGCTCCGCCCCGGCGGCGCGTGCTGCCGCTGATCGGCTTTGCCAAGGCGGGCCGCGGCGGCTTCTTCGATGACTCGGGCTTCCCCGTGGGCCAGGGCTGGGACGAGGTGGAAGTGCCGGGCGTCACCGATACCACCGCCTATGCCCTCGAGATCACCGGCGATTCCATGATGCCCGTCTATCGTGAGGGTGACACCATCGTCGTTTCGCCGGGGGCGACCATCCGCAAGGGCGACCGCGTGGTGGTGCGAACCTCCGATGGCCAGGTCATGGCCAAGATCCTGCAGAAGCAGTCGGCCCGCTCCATCGAGCTTGCCTCCTTCAACGAGGAACATCCGGTGAAGACGCTGGATGCCAAGAACGTGGACTGGATGGCCCGCATCATCTGGGCCAGCCAGTAGGGCGGAAAACCGCGTCAAGAAAATATTCCTTGACGGCCTAAGAAATATATCCTATATGTCAATCGTGCACAGGAAGCATCTGCTTCCCCGCTGATTGACATCGTGAACATTGCCCCGGGATGAGGGCGAAATCATCCACCAGGCG
>CAZUKI010000002.1:25768-32474 GCA_964620785.1 uncultured Aestuariivirga sp. | reverse complement strand
TCAGCGATTGCATCGACGATGCGCTCGTGCTCTGCCAGCGCGCGGTGCGCCCGCCCCGGCACAATCCGATGCCGCATGCGATAGAGCCTGAACAGCGTGTAGTATTCGCCGCACAGCAGATCGAAGAGATGCTGGTTGCGGCCAATGCGCACGATCATGAAATGAAAATCTGAATTGGCCGTAGCCTGCCAATAGATCATGGCGTCCGGTTTTGAGAGCGCCTCGCGATGCGTGGTCAACATGGCGCGCAGCTGAGCGATCTCAATTTCGGTCGCGTTGTGGGCAGCGAGCCTTGCTGCCATTCCCTCAAGGACTTCGCGGATGGTGAAGAGTTCCAGAGCGTCCTTTGCAGTCGGCACGACAACGCGAACACCCTGGCGTGGAGCGCGGGTGACCAGTTTTCGCTCTTCAAGGCGCCTGATTGCCTCCCTGAGAGGACCGCGGCTGACCCCATACTGTGCCGCAAGCCGCGGTTCGCTCAGCTTCGATCCCGGTGCGAGTTCGCCAATGACAATTGCTTCACTCAGCACGTCGAAAAGGTGATCCGTCAGCAGCAGGTCGTCGCTGGAATCTCCAATCTCGGCATCGATCTGAACCATTCAACCCTTAGTCCCTCGCCGCGTAGCGGTCCTCGAGTTCGTCAAAAAGCGCCTTGCGAACCAGGCGCTGTCGTTCCTTGAAACTGGCAACCGGCCCTGTTTCGTCAAGCTGTCCCTGGCTTTTCAGTTGGCCAAGAGCGTTCTGCATGCCGAGAATGGCACCTTGTAACGCGACATTGGCGTAAAGGACAAGTTTGAAGCCCATTCCCTCCAGCTCTTCAAGCGGCAGGATAGGTGTCCGCCCGCCCACGACAAGATTCACCAACTGAGGTGTCGGATTGAGGCGGCCAGCGATGTTGCGGAGCTCGGCGACGCTTTCGGGTGCTTCGACAAAGGTGATATCCGCACCATCCTCGATGAACTGCTCCGCGCGTTCAAGTGCAGCTTCAGCACCCTGCGTTGCCCGGGCATCGGTGCGTGCAACGATCAGCAGGTTGGGATCTTGCCGCGCATCGACTGCTGCCTTGATCCGATTGCGCGCTTCATCGATTGCCACCACATCCTTGCCGGCAAAATGGCCGCAGCGCTTCGGATTGACCTGATCCTCCAGCTGTATCGCGCTCGCGCCTGCCCTTTCGAGCGTTCGTATCGTGTGGCGAACGTTCAGCGCGTTCCCGAAACCAGTATCGGCATCGACAACGATCGGAAGGTCAGTGGAATCCCGGATCGCCGAAGTATGTTGGGCAATCTCTGCGAGGCCGACAAAGCCGAGATCCGGCATGCCCAGATAGGTGTTCGTCAGTCCCGCACCTGAAAGGTAGATGGCTTCAAATCCGAGGTCAGCAATGATGCGTGCTGCCAGCGCGTTGGCTGCTCCCGGCAACAATATGGCACCGCCAGCAGAGAGACGTTGCCTGAACTGCCGATTGATTTCGTGACTTAGCATGATTTAGCTCATTCCATGATCGAAAATGCCCTGCCCTGTTGGGCGGCTGGGCGAAACCGCACCCGCTGCCAAAGCAGGCGTAAGGCGATGCAGGTGGTCGTTGCTGAGGGTGGTAAAGCCCTTCGCTGCCGCGAGGAAACTGTCGCGGGCAGCCTGGTCGAGGCTTTCACGTGTCAATGTCTTGAACTTTTCCGCATAGTCCTGCCAGCCCCACGGGTGCTTGCCATTCGGGTGTGCGTCGGCCACCGCGCGTTCGTCGGCAATCGTGCTGCCATCGTCGAGGGTGACCGTCAGACGGCCACCAAAGGCACGCTTTGCGGGATCGGGTTCGTGATAGCGCTTCGTCCACTCTGGTGACTCGACAGTGGAAATCTTGCGCCAAAGCTCGCCTGTTGACGCCCTTCGCGCCCGCTCTTTGGTGTAGCTATCGACGTGATGCCATGCGCGGTCTTCTATGGCGACTGCCAGAATGTACATGATCGAATGGTCAAGCGTCTCACGGCTTGCCTCGGGATCCATCTTTTGAGGGTCGTTGGCGCCTGTACCGATGACGTTGTGCGTGTGGTGACTGGTCTCGAGCAGGATTGATTTTACCCTGGACAGGTCTGGAATTCGTCTGGACATGTCAATTGCCAGATCAATCAATGCCTGTGCCTGGTATTCAGCCGAATGAGCCTTGGTATATGTCTCGAGGATTAAACGCGGACTTTCCCCCGGTCCCGCCAGGGACACGCTATAGCGATCATCCTTGCCACCCAGCATCCATGAGAGCACGGAGTCTTCGCCTTCATATATCGGCGAGGGCGACGCTTCACCGCGCATCGCGCGGTCAATGCACTCGACCGCCAGCTTGCCGGAAAAACCCGGCACATATGCCTTCCACGAACTGATTTCACCCTTTCGCGATTGGCGCGTCGAGAAGGCGAGATGAACTGCCTGATTGATGGCTTGATAGATCGTCTCCGTTGGCAGCGAGAGCATTGCGCCGATTCCCGCTGTAGTCGCCGGCGCCAGATGAGCGACGTGATCCTTCTTGTACTTGTGTAGCGAGATGGCCTTCACCAATGCGACGTGAACCTCATAGGCGACTGCAATGCCGCGAGAAAGCGCAGCCCCATCCAGCTTCATCTGTTGCGCAACGGCCATCAGCGGCGAGATGGAGTCGCCGGGGTGTGAATAGTCAGCGGCAAGAAATGTGTCATGAAAGTCAAGTTCGCGCACTGCAGTCGCGTTTGCCCAAGCCGCCCATTCGGCATCGACGCGCATTGCCTGGTCCATTCCGTACAGGGTGGCGCCACCCTTGCGTGGATGGGCAAGCGCCATGGCACGCGCAGCAGCGACGGGTGCCCGATTGATGGCTGCAAGCGCGACACTGGCGTTGTCGACGATACGGCATGCGATCATGTCATTGACATCATTGTCGATCGGGCCGCAATTGGCCGCAAAATTCCCGATGTGCCAGGCCAACTGCTGTTCTCTCGGCAGGTGGGCGCTCGATGGGTGAACTCTTACGTCAAGTATATTCATTTACTCCGTTCCAGTGTTGAAGGTCAGGTGCGCGCGAAGCGCTGTTCATCAGGCTGCAGCGCGCAATCTCCGCAGGAGTGGCGGCAATGCGAAGATCATCAGAGCAAGTGTGATGAACGCAGCAGACAGAGGCGTTGAGACGAGTGCTGCCGGATTGCCTTGCCCCGCTGCCAATGCCGTGCGCAGCTGTGTTTCGGCCATCGGACCGAGGATCAGGCCAATCAGGACAGGCGCAATCGGAAAATCATAGACGCGCATGACATAGCCCAGCAACCCGATCACGAACATGACGACAAGGTCGCTCGTTGCGCCTGCCAGTCCCCACACCCCGATCATCGCGAAGACCAGGATACCTGCGTAGAGATGCGGGCGGGGAATGCGTAAAAGCTGGACCCAGATACCAACCAGCGGCAGGTTCAGCACGAGCAGCATGACGTTGCCGATGTAGAGCGAGGCGATCAGTCCCCAGACAAGAGCCGGGTTCGACGTGAACAGAAATGGACCTGGTTGCAATCCATAATTCTGAAACGCGGCGAGAAGGACGGCAGCGGTTGCGGATGTCGGCAGACCGAGCGTGAGCAGGGGCACGAGTATACCGGCTGCGGCCGCGTTGTTTGCAGCTTCGGGTCCGGCTACTCCCTCGATGGCGCCCTTGCCGAACTCTTCTGGGTATTTGGTCAGCTTCCGTTCAAGCGTGTATGACAGCATTGTCGGAATTTCCGTGCCGCCACCCGGCAGCGCTCCCATCGGGAATCCGATTGCAGTACCGCGCAGCCACGGTTTCCATGAGCGCGCGAAATCCTGCCGCGTCATCCATTTCTGGCCTTTGACCGACGTCATGGCGCCCGGTGTGTGGCGGAAGCGGCTCGCGACATAGAGCATTTCGCCAACCGCGAACAGTGACACCAGGACCACCGTCAGTTCTACTCCACGCAAAAGTTCCATCGTTCCGAACGTCATGCGTGGTTGGCCGGTCATGGCGTCGATGCCGATGACGCCGATGGCGATGCC
Organism: uncultured Aestuariivirga sp.; assembly: GCA_964620785.1. Taxonomy (GTDB): domain Bacteria; phylum Pseudomonadota; class Alphaproteobacteria; order Rhizobiales; family Aestuariivirgaceae; genus Aestuariivirga. The sequence continues at coordinate 28,451 of CAZUKI010000002.1, read as the reverse complement.
GAGGAACAGTGAGATCAGTCCGCGGGTGCGCGATGATCCCATGACGACTGCGACAGCACAGAAGGCAAGCACCGTCAGCGCGAAATAGTCTGCAGGCCGGAAAATGAAAGCCAGTTCTGCGATTGCCGGTGCAGCAAAGGTGAGAAGCACCGTCGCCACCGTTCCGGCAACGAACGACCCGATGGCGGCGGTGGCCAATGCTGCCGCACCCCGGCCGGAACGCGCCATCTTGTTTCCTTCAAGCGTGGTCATCATGGAGCCAGCTTCGCCCGGCGTATTGAGCAGAATGGAGGTGGTGGACCCTCCATACATGGCGCCGTAGAGCACGCCCGCAAACATGATGAAAGCCGATGTCGGTGCAAGCGTCGTCGTCACCGGAAGCAGCAAGGCTATGGTCAGGGCCGGACCGATGCCGGGCAGGACACCGATCGCCGTGCCGAGGATAGACCCCACCAATGCCCACATCAGGTTTTCTGGTTGCAGGGCCGTCGCAAATCCTTGGAGAAGCAGAGACAGTGTATCCACGGCTTAGAACCCCAAAGGTGGAAAGAAGTGACCGAGTTGCAGGCCGAGGCGCGTAAACAGGACCCAGGAAATGCTTGCGAGTATCGCGCCAATGAAGAGATCGAGCGCCCAGCGCCGTGATCCGAACGCCCGCGCTACCGACATGAAGGAAATCGTCGCCGTCAGAGGCAGCCCCAGAGGTTTCATGATGATGATCGGGATGGCTGCGGCGAGCAGTGCAGTGAAGAAGGCAGTCTTGTCCATTGGCGCTTCGGCGTTGGCTTCTTCAGCGTCCTGCGGTTGGAAGGTTTCGCCACGTGCGATCTGCAGGGTGAGGATTGCGCCAAGCACCAGCAGGCCAACACCTGCAACCGTCACGAACAAGCCGGGCCCAACCGCAGCATAGCGCGCGCCTTGCGGCAGAGTGCCGCCGCCATAGAACCAGACGGCGCCGATTGCCATGACGCCTATGCCGAGCCAGTAGGGGCGAGAACCGGCGGCTGGCCGCCGGCTCTCTGTTCCTTGTGTCTTGTCGTCATTTGACAAGGCCGGCATCCTTCAGGATCGCGCCTTGCCTTTCGGTTTCCTTGGCGATGAATGCGCCGAACTCGTCGCCAGCGAGGAAATAGTCGTCCCAGCCCTGCTTTGCGAGCACGGCCTTCCACGCGTCGCTCTTGGACAACTGCGTGAAACGATCGACCCAGAGTTTGTAATTGTCGTCCGGTGCACCTGGCGCTGCCAGGATGCCACGCCAGTTCGCTATCTCAACGTCGTAGCCGGCTTCCTTGAATGTCGGCACGTTGGGAAGATTAGGGCGTCGATCGGCGGATGTTACCGCCAGAAGCTTGATGCGGCCCTGTTCTGCAAACTGCATGAACTCGGAGGTTCCCGACACGCCTGCCGTCAGCGTGCCATTGACAATGGCAGTCACGGTTTCAGCACCCGATGTCTGCGGGATGTAGTTGATGCCGGAAACCGGAATTCCGCCTGCCTTGGCCAGCAGAGCAACAGAGATGTGATCGACACCACCTGCGGAGCCACCACCCAACGGATGTGCGCCGGGGTCAGCCTTGATGCCTGCAACCAGATCGGCAAGCGTATTGTAGGGTGAGTTCGCCGCAACGGCGACGACGAGATACTCGGCTGTCAGCCGGGCGACCGGGCGAAACTCTGAAAGCTTGATCGGTGACTTGTTCAACTCGATCGCGCCAACGGTGATTGCGCCAAAGACGGCCAAAGCATCCGGCTGGCCGGTGGAAGATCCCAGGAATTCGGCCAAGCCGACAGTTCCCCCCGCCCCACCCTTGTTGGTGAAGTTCACGCCGTCCTTGTAGATGCCCGCGTCGTTCATGGCCTGGAACGCCTGGCGGCCAGTACCATCCCAGCCGCCACCGGGATTGGCGGGCAACATAACATTGACCTGCGCGTGAGCGCTCCCGACGCTCATGATGGCGCAGACCGCGAATGCAAAAAGAGTTTTCATGAATGTCATAGTTTCCTCCCAAATGACATTCTGTCGACATAACATGACAAAAGAGGCATAGAAAGCCAAAAAAACGGCAGAAATTGCAACTTATGTTGACACAATGTGCCAAGGAGATGGGTAGTCGGTTTGCTTTGTCTTGAACCGGGACCTGGCGATGTCGTCCAGCCATTGCCGGGTGCCAATGGAAATTGCCGTCAGGCACGCGCCACCAGGCTGCCGTCAACCGGCCTTGGTCGTGTCATTCTTCAAGTCCGGCAGTTCGAGCGACCTAATCGCCCCTTGCGGCTCTGCGCTTGCCCGAGGTCGTCCCACGGACCTCCCTGACACGGAACACAACAATCTTGCGGATCAGCGCCAGGGGAACCGGCCTGTCGAGCGGAAACTGCACGGAACCCTTGGCGTGATGATAGCCGGACAGTTCGTCCTTGAAGGCGGCGACGCCAGAAGATGTTGGGTAGAATCCGATATGCTTGCTGAAGGCCGCAAAATGCACAAGGTTGCCGCCGTCCAGCACGAAGGTCGGTATCTGGTACTTGATGGCTTCAGTTGCTTCCGGCGCTGCTGATTGAATGACGGCGCGCATTTCCTGCAGGCTTGCCTGCACCGCTGCCGGAAACCCGGCAATGTAGGCGTCGATGGTCTTTGGCGTGCTTTTCGTCTTCATGCCCTGAGGCCCGGCTGCTGCAAGTGCGG
>CAZUKI010000002.1:13330-25668 GCA_964620785.1 uncultured Aestuariivirga sp. | reverse complement strand
TTGGCGCAAAAACCTTGCCGAGAAAAGCAAGCATCCGGTCCATCGCCTCAGCACCGGCCGGGTCATCGAGATTGAACTGATACTCATGCCCCAGGGGCGGAGTACGTTCGGCAGGAAAGAACAGCGTGTCCGCCTCGCCTCCAAGCCCGGAAAGCACCTCTGCAAAGCGCACGGCCTGCGGCACGAGTGGATCGCCATTGCCGCTGGTGATGAAGGCAGGTGGAAAGGCCGCCGTGACATGCTCGGTCACCGAAAGCAGGCGGAAGCGCGGATCGGCCATGAAGTCCCTGCTGCCGGAATAGGCCCAAAGCACCGTCCGCAGGAACCAGCCGAAGTCGCCGTCGAGGTTTATGCTCTCGAGGTCATAGGCGCCCGAGGCCAGCACCACGCCTGCAAGCTGATCGGCGCGCAGCAAGGGTGCGATGCCGAGCTTCGCGGCATAGGCGGGATCGGTGGTGAGAATCGCGACTTGTGCGGAAAGCTGCGAGCCTGCGGAGTCACCGGCCAGCACCAGCACCGACGGATCGATGTTCAGTTCCGCCGCATGCGTGCTGATATAGCCAAGCGCCGCATTCACCTGTTCAACCGGCTTGGGATAGACCGAACCGAAACCGGTGGAATACTCGACAGTGATGGTGGTGTAGCCGTGTCCGGCGATCACCTTGGCGTAGTTTGCTACGCCGGCCTTGCTGCCGCCGATCCAGCCGCCACCGTGTACCCAGACCACGGCACGCTGAGGCCCGGTCACACCCTCCATGCGATACACGTCGAGCCTCTCATCGAAGCCAGGACCGTAACTGATGTCAAGCCGGGATGTGACGCCCGGTGGCACATGCTTTGCCAGCCGCGCCTCCGACGCGGCATCGCCCTTTGAAAATGCGTACTCGATGATCGCCACGGACGGCCAGGGACTGAGCCGGAACGCCAGCACCACGATCACCACCAATGCCACCAATATGGCGATTGCCCAGCGGAGGAAGCGCATCATGTCAGCGAACTCCGCTTCCGACCGGATCTCGCGTCGATACCAACAGCTTCCAGGATGCGCGCATGCGTTTGTGACGTGTGCCAGTGTGAGTGGCAAAGCCTACAGGCCGGATTGTGACGAAGTCCAGCGGGCAGACGTCGCAGCGCCAGTAGCGCCGATGCCGCTTCAAGGATGCTGTGTGTATAGCGGGCGGAGGTCCGGAACCATCATGCTGTTCGGTCCGGCACCTGAAGGGAGATGGAACAGCCGTGCAAATCAGCGGGAGGTGACGCCGTGAATGCCGCGAACGGCTTCAGGCAGCGCCACCTCCGCCAGTGTTGTTTACTTGCCGCCCCAGCGCGCCGGGTAGTCAGGCATGGTTTCACAGCCGCACATCGCATAGTGCAGCGGTGGCATCTTGTCGTTGATGTAGCTGTCGAGCGTTTCCTGGGTGATCGAAGGCTGCGGCAGCACCCATTCCTGTCCCGGAATTGCCTCGCCATCGAGCGTCTTGAGCGCGGCGATGATCGGCGTCCGCCACTGGTAGGTCGGATAGGTCGGAGCGATCGCCTTCATGCCAAGTGATTTCCACTTCTGCAGGAAGTCCTGCTGGTCTTCACCGTTCATGACCGGCAGGGGTGCCCCGGCGTCTTCAAAGGCCTCGATTGCGGCCACGGCCGTGGCCCCGGCATCCATCCACACCGCGTCGATCTTGCCGCGCTGCAGGTAGTCTTCGACGATTGACTTGGTCTTGGCGTTGTCACCATCGGTGAATTCCGCACCGACGATCTTCAGACCGGCCTCGTCAAAGATGCGCTTGGCCGCCGAGTAGCGGGTTTCGAGAACGTCGACGCCCGGCAGGATGCGCAGCATCAGCACATTGCCGTCCTTCGGCACGTTCTTGGTGATGAATTCAGCACCGTCGATGCCGAAACCATAACCGCCAACCGGGTGAATGAAGGCAACCGGGCATGTCGTGTTGACGCCGCGGTCGAAGACGATGACCGGCATCTTCGTGCAGGCCTTTTCAACGGCGGGCGTCAGCGCCGCCGTGGTGTTGGGCGACACGATCAGGATGTCGCACTTGCCACCTTGGATCAGGTCATCGATGTCGGCGATCTGCTTGTCATCGGAACCTTCGGCATCGACGGAGATGAACTCCTTGATCTTGTCCTTGTGGAGATCAACTTCCGCCTGCATGTTGGTCCAGCCAACCACGCGCCAGGGATTGTTGACACCGGCGTTGGAGAAACAGAGTGTGTGCGGCCCGCCCTCCTTCTTGTATTTCGCGGTATCGACGCTCGTTCCGCCGAGGTGCTGTTCCCACGGCTTGCCCTCAGGTCCTTCCGCCTTCATCGTCAACTGGTCACGCTGCTTCTGGAATTCCGCCGGATCGTCGAAATTCGCCTGCTGTGCGTGTGCCGCCACGGTCATTGTCACTGCCAATGCCGTGAAGGTGCTCAAGGTTCGTTTCATCTTTCTCACTTTTCTCACTCCCTTTCTGGATTGCTCCCTGCCCCCGGACCTTCCGTGAACGGGAATTCTCTTGGTTCAGACATTCAATGGCCCCTCCGGCCACGACGCGATGCGGCAACAGCCACAGCCGCGATCAGAATCAGCCCCTGCACGACATCGCGCACCGGTTTCGGCAGTCCGATGAAGTTCAGGAGGGTGAAAATCGCCTGCAGCGTCAGGGCGCCGGCAATCGTGGCGGGCACCGAGCCATAGCCGCCGAGCAACTGTGCCCCGCCCAGCACGGCGGCAGTAATTGCCTGCAACTCGTATCCGGCCCCAACATCAGTCGAGACGCCGGCAAACCCGCCCAACATGATGCCGGCGATTGCAGCGGAAACGGCAGAGACGACGAAGGCAAGGATGCGAACCCGCTCGACCGGGACGCCGGCCAGCCAGGCCGCATGTGGGTTGTCACCGACGGCATGTAAAAGCCGCCCGAAGTTGGTGCGATGCAGAAGCCAGTAGAGCGCAAAGCCGATCACCGCGAGGACAATCACGGCGGCAGGCAGGATGCCGAGCAGCGGAACGTCCTGGAAATTGTAGCGGCCGAAAAAGCGGAACGCATCCGGCAGGTATCCGCGCGGGCTTCCACCCGACCACATGAGCGCGAGGCCATTGAGGGTGATCATCATGCCCAGCGTGGCGATAAGCGATGGCACCCGCAGGTAGCAGACGACAAGCCCGTTGATGAGGCCAACGAGGACGCCGGCACCGAGCATCAGTGCAATCACCCACCAGGTGATGTCGGGGTCGTTGTTGAGCAGCATCGATGAGCCGATGACCGTCAGCGTGATCACCGATCCTTGCGAGAGGTCGAAACCTCCGGAGGTCAGGACATAGACCTGGCCTGCCGCGAGGATCGCCAGCGGTGCAGCACGCTTGAGGAAATTCATCCAGCCGGACACTTCCAGGAACTGCGTGTTCTGGAAGGCAATGGCGATGAGCAGGGCGGCAAGGACGATATAGACGGGATTGAACGAAAACCGCTTGCGCGCAGGCTTCTGCTGCGGGGGCGTTGCGGTTGCCTGTGGCTGTTTTGAGAGTGCATCAGCGTTCATGGCATGCACCTCAGGCCACTGGCCTGCGCGAGCGGACGGCATAGAAGGCCACCGCCGCCACAATGACGACGCCGCGCAACACCTGCTTGGCGAAGGCATCGACGCCCGCCACATTGAAGATCGAATCGAGCAGCGAGAAGATCAGCACGCCCGCGCATGTTCCCCAGATTCCGCCGCGCCCGCCAGCAAGAACGGTTCCACCGATCACCACGACAGCGATCGATTCAAGATCGTAAAGGCCGTCGCGCCCGATCCACGGCGCACCGGAACGCAGCCGGCTTGCCAGGTAAAGTCCGGCCAGCGCCGCACAAAGGCTGCACACCACATGCGCCCCGATGATGACGCGCGTGGTCTTCAAGCCGGCAAGGCGCGCGGCGTCCTTGTTGCCGCCGACCGAATAGATGTTTGATCCGAAGCGGGTGAAACGCAGCACGAACCACGCAACGACCGCAAGGCAGGCCACCATGATGAGGCTGACCGAAATGCCACCGATGGTGCCATAGGCGAAGAACTGGAATTCGACAGGTACCGAGCCCGCGAAATTCGTGACCGCTGCCGAAAGCACGCCCTGGATGACAAGTGCCATGCCCAGCGTTGCGATCAGCGGGTTGACCTCAAGGCGGGTGATGACCAGTCCGTTGATGAGGCCGACGATGGCGCCAAGGGCGAGCACGGCGAGGACGGCCGGCAAGATCATGTTGGGATCGCCGTTCATGATCAGTGAGGCGAGCACCGCAGAGGCCGAGATGAGGTTGGCGACCGAAAGATCGATTGACGCCACGAGAATGGCGAAGGTCTGCCCGATGGCCGTGATGGCCAGCGCGATTGATCGGCCAAGGATCGCCAGCCAGTTGTCGAGGCTGAGATATTCGGTCTGGCCCGTCATGATGGCGACGGCGGCATAGACCGCAACCGCGACCGCCAGCAGGATTGCCGGGGCATTGCGCTCGAACCGGGACCAAGTTCCGGCTGGAAGGCGCGGCAAGGGGGAGGGAGCGACGCTCATGCCGCCACGCTGCGCACGCCGGCATGACCTGTCGCCGCGGTCATGACCTGTTCTTCGCTAGCGCCGCGGCCGAATTCCTCGACGATGCGTCCGTCACGCATGACGAGAATACGGTCAGAGACGCCGAGCACCTCCGGCAGGTCGGACGACACCATCATGATTGCCGTGCCGGCACGGGCAAGGTCGCGCATCAGGTGATAGATTCCGACCTTGGCGCTGACATCGATGCCGCGTGTCGGCTCGATGAAGATGAGAACGCGTGGCTTCATGGAGAGCCACCTGGCGAGAATGGCTTTCTGCTGGTTGCCGCCTGACAACAGCCTGATCTCTTCGTCATAGCTTGCGGCACGAAGATCCATCCGGTCGAACAGCGCGTCGATCTGCTTGCCATCGGTGAAGCGGTTGGTGCGGTGGCTTGCGGCCAACGGAGACAGCGCGCGCGACGTAATCATGCCGTTGTCGTGTACGCTCTGCATCAACGAAAGCCCTTCGCCCTTCCGGTCGCCTGGCAGCAAACCGACACCGGCACGAATGGCTTCGCGCGGCGAGCGGAAGTGGACACGTTCACCAGCGATGAAAACGTCGCCTGATGTAAATGGTTCCGCACCGAAAATGGCCTGAGCCACGGCAGCGCGGCCGGCCCCCTGGATACCGGCCAGCCCAACGATCTCGCCGCTGTGCAGTGACAGCGAGATGTCGTGCAGACGCCGGTTGCTGCCTTTGCGGATCTCAAGCATCACGGCGCCGATCTCGCCGGCAGCGGCGGCGGGCGCGTAGAAATCAGAAATGTCCCGCCCCACCATGGAACGCACGATGACATTGGTCGCTGGACGGTGATCGAAACTGGCGGCCAGCTTGCCGTCCTTCAGGGCGGTGACGCGCGAGGCAAGCCGCTCCACCTCGCGCATCCGGTGGGTGATGTAGATCAGTGTGACGCCATGTGCCTTCAGGCGATCGACAATGCCGAAGAGGATTTCACACTCGGCTTCATTGAGAGCCGCGGTCGGCTCGTCGAGCACCAGGACGCGGGCGTCGAGCGAAACTGCCTTGGCGATCTCGACCATCTGCTGGCTTGCAACGTCGAGGTCCCTGACCAGCGCATTGGGATCAATGCGTGCGCCCACGACCTCGAGGGCCCGGCCTGCCTCGCGAAGCATGGCGGCCCGGTCGATCAGGCCGCGGCGGACGGGTTCGCGGCCAAGAAAGATGTTCTGCGCGACACTGCGTTCAGGAAGCAGCGAGAATTCCTGGTGGATGACGGCCACCCCCGCCTTCAATGCTTCCAGCGGGTGGCTGAAATGCACTTCTTGGCCGTTCAGCTTGAGCGACCCGCTGTCGGGCCGGTAAATTCCCGACAGGATCTTGATGAGCGTTGACTTGCCGGCCCCATTTTCCCCGACCAGTGCGTGAACTTCGCCGGCATAGGCTGCGAAGCTCACTTCCTGAAGGGCTTTAACGCCTGGAAATGACTTGGAGATGTCACGCATTTCAATGACGGGGGTTGCCGCTGTCATGGCTGCGCCTCCAGTGCGGCAGCAATGAAAGACGACTGGTGACGCCAGATCGATGGCTTGCGAACAAGCGGCACGCGGACCTCCCAAATGGCTGTCTTTCGCAGCCTTTGATTGACTATTGCCGCCGCACCCACACCAAGCAACGACGAATGGACCCGCTCAGTCCGGTATTTGAGACAGGCTTGCCGCGATGGTTTTGGCCAGCAGTGCCGACATGGTGCTGCCCTGCGTTCCCAGCGAGCGAACAATCGACATGTGTTCTTCACCGGCGACAGTGATGACGCGATCATTGGCAAGCTGCTTCGCCTGCATATGGAACGGTGCGGTTTCGTGCTGCCCGACCACCACCGTGGCCGCAACATCCGTCCAGTTCGCTGATATCGGCGAGCGGCCCGTCACCTCCTGTCCGGTCAACATGATCTCCTGCTGTAGAAAACTCTTGGTAATCGGCTCCAGGTCATAGATCCCGGAAACGAGAAGCAGGTTTTTGACGCGTGGCAGCGGCACGTTCTGTTCGTGTGGCGCGCGCGCTCCAAGGTAGCAGGCAAGATGTGCGCCGGCGGAGTGTCCGCTCGCCGACATGCGTGCGGCATCACCGCCGAAAACATTGGCGTTCTCCGCCAACCAGGATGCAGCGCGGCGCACTTGCGCGACGAGTGTTTCCATGCGCACCGCGGGCATCAATCCATAGTCGATGATTGCCGCCACGGCACCGAGTGCCGTGACGCTGTCGGCGATGAAGGAATAGTCCTTGCGCGAAAACGAACGCCAGTAGCCGCCATGCACGAAGAGGTGGATCGGCAGGGCTCCGGCGGGAGTTGCGGGGAGGAAGATATCCATCTTCTCGGCCTCGCTCTCGCCATAGCTGACATCGAGAAGGCAAGGCAGTGACGCACGCGCCGCAGCGCTGGCCTGTTGGTAACCCGCAACCTGTCCGGCAAAGTCGGCAACGTGATCGCGGATGCGGAAGGGATCGGTCATGGGCTGGGCTCGCGTGGCGTGAAGACTGGCGTGATGTAATGCTCGAGTGCCTGCGCGGTTCGGCGCAGGGCCCGCATCGCATGGGTTGCGGCTGCCGTTGCTTCAAACACCGACGGCGTTTCCAGCGTCAGCCATGCCCGGGGGCCAATGCCGACCGGCTGCTCAAGCGCCTGGCCACCGCGCTTCCAGTCGAAACCCGGCAGGAACAGCAGCAGCACACGCGGCGTGCCGCGGCTCCACAACCCGACGTCATGGCCGGTTTCATCGCGCAGTGCAGCGCACAGCGGTTCGGCCGGTCCAAACAAGCTGCCGATCCCGTGGGCTGCAAAGGCGAACCGGACGAGTTCCCGGCCGGGTTGAAGTGCGCCGTTGGTGTCCCTCCGGATGAAGCCTGCCGTTTCGGCCCGTCGCGCAATCTCGAAGGCGGACGAGCGTGCAATGCCATTTGCTGCCACGAATTCCGCAACGCGTAACTCCGTGCCGCTCGCGACCGCCTCGAGAAGCTGTGCGAGCGCCGTGACGCCCCTTGTGTCACTGGTGGTCATGGATGTTTTCTTTCGGCAGCCGAGCGGTTGTACCTGTTGCCCGGATAGTGAACGCGAAACGAGCGCGGGCTGTAGTTCTGCCCCAGCCCCGAGGCGAGGATGAGTTCATCGGGAAGGTCCCAGCGCACATGGTCTTCCGCCCAGCGGTCAGGCCGCACCGATTGCGTGGCCGCGCCCTTGGTGATGATGACCGGTGACCGCACGGCGATGTGGTCGGGCACCCAGCGTCCGCTCATCACCGCAACAAGCGTTTCGACGGCGTGAAGCCCCATGGCCGGCGGATAATCCACGGCCGCCAGCCGCACACGATCGCGCAGCGCCAGCTTGTAGACCACATTGAGATCACCACCGGTGTGGGGCGGAATGGTGCCGGGCTTGAAGCCGGCATCGAGAAACGCTTCGATCGCTCCCACCCCCTGCAGGCCGGAATCTGCCCACACGCCGGCAATTGGCTCGTGCCTGCGGGCAATGGCATTGCGGGTCAGGCGAAAACCGGCATCGCGCTGCCAGTCGGCCCAGTGATGTTCGAGGGAAAGGGCCGGCCAGCGGGCAAAGCATTCGCGCGCTGCCTTGAGCCTGATGCGGGCAGGTTCTGCATCTTCACGCCCCGAAAGCATCAGGATCTTGCCTGTGCCACCGATTGTCTCGGCAAGCCAGGTGGCCGTGGCCTTGCCGATGAAGCGGTCGTCCGCCGACACGAGGCAACTGTCGAAGCCCATCGAGTCGAGGCCGCGGTCCACAAGGACAACCGGTACACCCGCTGCAACGGCCGCTTCGATCGCCGGGCGTGAGCGTTTCGGGTCCACCGCGCTGACAATCAGTCCGTCGACACCTTCGGCAACAAAGTCCGCGATGTCGGCGGATTGTTGCTCGACGCTGTCCTGCGCGTGGCGGACGGAAAGTTCTCCGAGCCGGTCGCCGAGGTTGGATGCGGCGGCCTCGATGCTGTGGATCAGCGCAGTGCGCCACGGATTGTCCTGGGACGCATTGGAGAAACCGATCCGGAACCTGCGCATTCCTGTGCGTGCCCGGAATGGCAACTGGACAACGCGGATCGTTCCATCGGGCGGAATGTCGCCGGGTGCCGCCCGCGCGCCGTAGTCGCGCGGAAGCCTTGCCCGTTCTTCGCGTCCGGAGCGTTCGTTCTGGGAAAGGTAGGATGTGACAATCGACTGGACGAGTGGTCCGGGGCGGAGCTTGCCTCCCTTGAGTTCGACAATGTTCCGGGCCGCCATGATGCGCACGATCCGGTAGAGGCTGGTGCGGGGAATCCCAAGGCCCGCGGCAAGCTGCGCCACCCGCAAGGGTTCGTCGGCGCGCCCCAGGGCGGCCAGGATTTTGAGCGCCTGGGCAACGCCATCGCGATATTGGGCGGTCTCGGGCATGGGCCGAGAAACGTCGCTAACCTGCTCGAAGTCAAGAACTTTGATCCAAATGCCGGACTAACTGTCGAAATGTGTTTCTAATCGCAGACAGGTAGAGAAAGCTTCGCGTTGTCCATCCCCCGCCGCGCCGAAATAATCACAACAAAAAACAAGGCACCCGGCACATCACACGCCAGGGCCGGTGAGGAGGATGCCAAATGAACGCACTGCTGCTTCGCAATGTCATGGTCTGGGACGCGATCGCCGACGAACCCTATGCCGGGGAGGTCCTCATCGAGGGCAACCGCATCAAGGCCGTGGCACGCGGGAAGAACCAGCTTGCCGCCGAAAGGGCGAGCGAGGCAATCGACGGTCAAGGCCAATTCCTGATGCCCGGCATGGTGGAGGGACACTGCCACCTTTCCTTCGTGGGTCCGGCCCGCAATCAGGACCTTGGTGAGATTCCACCGGAAGAGCATCTGCTGCGGACCTGCCGCAATGCCACGAAGATCCTCGATCACGGCTTCACCTCCTGTTACTCCGCGGCTTCGGCGAAGTTGCGCATTGATGTGGTGGTGCGCAAGGAAATCGAAGACGGCTACCTGCCGGGGCCCCGCTACAAGGCGGCTGGCCCCGAAATCACCGTGACCGGGGGTCTCGGCGACGAGCGCAAGCCGCACATGCATGCTGAAAGTTTCGGCATGATCGCCGACGGCCCCGACGAGATCCGCCGGGCGGTGCGCATCTGCTGCCGCGAGGGCGTCGACAACGTCAAGTTCAACGTGTCAGGCGACGAGTTCGTCGGCCATGCGCGTGCCGAGATCATATCACTGAGCGAGGAAGAACTCCGTGCCGGTGTTGAAACCGCACATGACTGGGACAAGCGTGTCGCCTGCCACGCGCGCGCGGCAGAGTCGGTCAAGCGGGCCGTGCGGGCTGGCGTCGATTGCATCTACCACTGCGATTTTGCCGACGAAGAAGCTCTCGACATGCTTGAGGAAGCCAAGGATCGCGTCATCGTCGGTCCGGCCTTTGGCCTTGTCCACAATTCGGTCTTTGAGGGCGAGGTCGTCGGCCTAACGAAGAAAGTGGTCGAGAAGATGGGCCTTCCGAGAAAGCTCGAATTCACCATCGCCACCTATCACGAGATGCGAAAGCGCGGCATGCGCGTGGTCGTGGGCGGAGACTACGGTTTTACTGTCACGCCGATGGGCCAGAATGCCCGTGACATCGGTCATTTCGTCAAGTTCTTCGGCTATACGCCAGCCGAGGCGCTGAAATGCGCAACTGCGGTGGGTGGCGATCTCATGGGCCTGAAAGGTGAGCTTGGCGTCATCCGTGAAGGCGCACTGGCCGACCTTCTGCTGGTCGATGGCAATCCATTGAACGACCAGTCCGTGCTTGTCGGGCCGGATCGCTTCACGATGATCATGAAGGACGGCTGGCTGCGCAAGGATCCCCGCACCGTCACAAGCACCCAGCAGAGGGCGCAACCGGGCCGCGCCGCCTGATCTTCCGTTAGCCGCAAGCTGAAGTTTGCTGCGGCCTGTGCGCTGGCAACATGTGCCATGTGCATCTTCGGTCAGCCATGGGAACCCAGTGGTTTCCGCATCCTGATGAGGGGGACGCTCGCCCCGCCGCGTCCATCCTCTAGACGCTCCACGGGTTGATATCCGCAGGCGAGATAAAGGGGCTCGCCCGACAGCGTGGCCATCAACTCGACAGTCCGGAAGCCTTCCTTGCGCGCTGCCTCTTCGCAGAGCGACATGATCAGCCGTCCCACGCCGCGGCGGGTGAAGTCTGGATGTGTGTACATGGCCCTGACGCGTGCCGCGTCTTTCGCCGGGTCAAGGAGAGCGGCGTTGCGGCCTGACGTGCTGTCGCCACCATAGAGCGTTGCCCGCCTGCTCCAGCCGCCGCAGCCGGCAAGGACACCGTCAATCTCGATGACAAAATAGGTGCGGTCCTGGATCAGTTGGCTGTCCAGCCCCATGATGGCACGGCTCGAGGCAATCTGTTCACCACTCAGGAACGGCTTCTGGTTTTCGGAGATTGCGGCATCCATGAGCGCCTTGAGGCGCGGCAGATCATCCTGGCTGGCAACCCTGTGCGTGAGCTGCTCCTGTCCCATTGTCGCTCTCCGTCCCCCGAGGCTCAACGAGTACAGTCTGCATCAAGTCGCATCATGTTTCCAGACAGGATGCCGCGGGTTCTACCCGAGACGACGCATCCACGTCTCAACAGACAAGGTGCGCTTCCGGGCAAAGACACCAAGGGCGATCGCCGTGACACCAGGCGAACATGGGCGCTCAGGTTGCTTCCAGCACCATGTTGAGAGGTGTCTGGGCGGCGCGCCGCACGCGGGTGAAGCCTCCGGACCGAATCACCTCGCTCAATCGCTTCTCGCCCGCCTGGGCGCCAAGCGCCAGGCCGGTTTCCTGCGCAAGCGACGTCGGCACGCAGATCATGGTCGAGGCGGAGTAGTAGAGCCGCCCAACCGGATTGATGTTGTCATCCAAGGCGTCACCAGCCATTGGTTCGACCACCATCCAGGTTCCGCCGTCCTTGAGCGCCTGGCGTATATGTCGAGCAGCAGCGGCCGGGTCGCCCATGTCATGCAGGCAATCAAAGCAGGTGATCAGGTCAAAGCCACGCCCAGCAAAATCCTGGGCGCGCCCAACTTCGAAACTGACGTTCTTGACGTCATGTGCTTTGGCATGGGCAGTTGCGGCAGCAATCGAGGCGGCGTGGAAGTCATATCCGGTGAAGTTCGACTTGGGAAAGGCTTGCGCCATGAGGATCGTCGACAGGCCATGCCCGCACCCGACATCTGCCACTTTTGCCCCGGCTTTCAGTTTGTCGATGGTGCCATTGAGTGAGGGAAGCCAGTCCTGCACCAGGGCATTCACATAGCCAGGGCGGAACAGGCGCGCCACGGCACAGAACATGCAGCCAGCCTGGTCGCCCCAGCCGACACCGCGTCCGGTCTTGAAGGACGCCTGCACCTTTGGCTGGTTCTCGACCATGGCGGCAGCCGTGTCGAAAGCCCCAATCAGATTCACCGGGCTTTCTGCATCAGCAAAAACCAGTGCCTGCTCAGGCGACAGTGAAAACTGCCCCTTGTCGTGGTTGACATAGCCGGAAGCCGCCTGGGCAGAAAGCCATTCACGGATGTAGCGTGGGGCGCAATGCGTGGCACTGGCGAGATCATCAGGTGTGGCAGGTCCGATACGCCTGAGCGTTTCATAAAGGCCAAGTGAGTCACCAATCCGCACCAGTGGAATGCTTACGGCACCTCCAAGATCACCCAGCACACGGCCGACCAGTTCATTCAGCTTCGCTTCGTTGACCTTTGTCATTGTGATTACTCCTCTCCAACTGGCGCATT
>CAZUKI010000002.1:9734-13230 GCA_964620785.1 uncultured Aestuariivirga sp. | reverse complement strand
GAAAGGATGGTTGCTTCGCTGGGTGTCAGACCGGCTTCGCGGACCGCGGGCGCCTGCTGGACCTGCTCCTGCCCCAGGAAACTCGCGAGTTCCGACTGGAAGACGTTCCAGGCCGGTTCATCTGGAAGGAGCACATGGTTGTTGCTCTCGAGGGCAATGAAGCGGGCGCCCGGAATCAGCGCCGCCAGTTTGCAGCCCTCCTCGAATGGCACACGCATGTCGCCTCGGCAGTGGATGACCAAGGTGGGCACGCTCAGTTTCGCAGCAGATTCCGAAACGTCGATGTCCTGCATGTGCCGGAGAATCCGTGCGGCGACCTCAGCAGAGGCAGTCTCGCGCTCAAGGTCACCCCACCAGCGGTGCTGTTCTGGTGTTCCGCCGGGAATGAAAAGATTGGTGAAGAACTGGCAGAACGCCGGATTGTCCCGCCCCCAGCCAATACGAATGAAATTGACCAGGGTCTCGGCTTCAAGGAGTTCCGCTTCGCTCTTGGCGCGCGCTCTCGTGCCCTGGCCATAGGCGTTCATTAGGATCAGATGAGAAACCCGTTCCGGGTGCTTCAATGCATAGGCAATGGCAAGTGCGCCACCCTGCGACAGGCCGAGAAGGACGAAGCGCGGTTCTTCGATGAGTGCCGCGACGGCTTCAAGGTCGTCGTGCCAGGCCTTGAGTGAAAGGTCGGCGACATGCCGGTCCGACAATCCGCAGCCGCGCATGTCGTAACGGATGTAGCGGTTGTGTGATGAGAGGGCATGAAGCCAGGGTTTCCATACAGGGCTGTCGAGGTCGTAGTTGACATGGCTGAGCCAATGCGCCGCCCGCAGGATGACCGGACCCTCACCGCACGAGGCCACGGCGATGCGCGTGCCATCGGATGATGTGCAAAACCCTATGCGCTGCCGGGTTTTCATGGCGGCAGCATAGCGCAAAGGGAGGACCAGCGACAGCCCGCTCCCACAGTGACGTCTGGCCAGATTGCGAGGACCTGCAGCGGTCTGCCTGGGTGCCCCGCGGACTTTAGCGGGTAGTCGTTCTGACGCCGCCGATGATCATCTGAGCGCCCTTTTCGGCAATCATGATGGTTGGCGCGTTCGTGTTGCCGCTGACCACTGTAGGCATGATCGAGGCATCGATCACCCGCAGCCCGTCAAGGCCGCGCACCCGCAGTGTGTGGTCAACGACCGCCATGGAATCGTTGCCCATCTTGCAGGTGCAGCTCAGGTGATAGTTGGAGGTGATTTCGCTGCGGATGTAGGCGTCGAGTTCGGCATCGGACTGCCGGGAAGCTCCGGGCTGGTACTCCTCGCCGCGATAGGCATCGAAGGCCGGCTGGGCAAAGAGCCTCCGGCTGATGCGGATGCCTTCACGTATCGTGGCAATGTCATTGGCATCATCCAGATAATTGAGATCAATGGCAGGCGCCGCCGCCGGATCAGAGGAACGGATCTTCACGCTGCCGCGGCTGTTCGGCCGTTGCAGCGTGAAATAGGCCATGAAGCCATGCTTGTTGATGATCGTGCGGCCATTATTGGTATAGAGAATGTTGGTCATGAAATATTGCAGGTCGGGCGCCACGATGTCAGGCCGCGTCTTGACCAGCATCTGCGCCTCTCCGCCATGATAGGCGGCAGGGCCTCCGCCCGTCACGAAGTAGCGTGCCACTTGCAAGGCAGAGGTGACAGGGTGGGTCTGCGACAGCAGCGTGATGGGTTGCGTGCAGAGCTGCTTCACGGTCATTGCCGGATGGTCCTGGAGGTTGCGCCCCACGCCCTTGAGGTCGTGAACAACCTTGATCCCGAGTGCCGTGAGGTGTTCAGGATCACCGATTCCAGACAATTGCAGGAGTTGCGGCGAGTTGACGGCCCCGCCGCTCAGGATCACCTCACGAGCCGCCGTAACGCTGCGAATGTCCCGGCCGGCTGAATATTCAACGCCCACCGCCCTGCTTCCGGACATCAGTATGCGCAGCGCCCTGGCGCCGGTGATGACCGTCAGGTTGGGCCTGTTGCGAACCGGGTGAAGATAGGCATGGGCGGCACTCATGCGCTTGTTGCCGAGCATCGTGCTGTCGGTTTCACCGACGCCATATTGCCCACCGTGATTGAGATCGTCGTTCCATGGCAATCCCATCTGCTGGGCCGCTGCCACGAAGGCCTTCGACAGTGGATGGTGAACACCGTGGCGCAGCGTCTTCAGCGGACCATCGCTGCCATGGCCCTCGCGCGGCCCCGGCAGGTGGCCCTCCGAGCGCAGGAAGAAGGGAAGGCAGTCGGCAAAGCTCCACCCCGGGTTTCCGAACTGCGCCCACTGGTCATAGTCAGACTGGTCACCACGGAAATACACCATGCCGTTGATGGCGCTCGATCCACCGATGACCTTGCCGCGCGGCAGATACAGCACGCGATTGCCGAGATTCTTTTGTGGTTCACTGTTGTATCCCCAGTCGAGTGCGCCCGACTGCATCAGCGGCAGAAAGCCCGCGGGCATCCGGATGAAGGGATGACGGTCCCAGTTGCCCGCTTCAAGCAACACCACCCGCGTGTCAGGGTCGGCACTCAGACGGTTGGCGAGCACGCAACCGGCCGAACCTCCGCCGACGATCACATAGTCTGCACCTTGCTCAGCCATCAGCCGCTCCTTCAAAGGCCGGGCCAAGTGCCTCCATTTGCTGCACGCGCGTGCATGACGTCAGCGGAAAGCCCGGAAGTTCATGATCAGGATTGCTTGTCGCGGCGCCGGCGGAACGCATCAATGCCCTCCAGATGCTGGCCCGTGAAGCACAAGGATGACAATTCGTTCTCATAGGCCATGCCGGCCTCGAGCGGCAGCGACAGGGTGGCCCGCACGGCTGCCTTGGTGGCTTGCACGGCCACCGGATTGAGGCCAGCGAGTTTCGCACAGATGTCCTGGGCCCGCGCTTGCGCCGCACCGGGCGCTGTCACCTCTTCGACAAGGCCAAGCTGCTTTGCTTCGGCTGCTGCAACAGGCTCACCCGTCATGAGCATGCGCATGGCCCGCCCATATCCGATGAAGCGCGGCAGGAATTGCGTGCCGCCCCCGCCCGGCACCCAGCCATTCGTCACTTCCGGAAATCCGAACTTCGCCGTTTCATCGGCGATGCGCAGGTCAGCCGAAAGGGCAAGCTCCGCGCCGCCGCCCAGCACCCAGCCGAACAGTGCCGCCACCACGGGCTTGCGCATGGAACGCACCGCCGTCGCATACTCGACGCGGTTGCGATAATCCCAGGCCGTCTGGTAGCCGGCCAGTGCATTGAGATCGGTCCCGGCACAGAAGCCCTTGCTGCCTGTTCCGGTCAGCAGCACGGCACGCACCGCCGGATCGGCATCAAGCTCACGGCAGATCCGCGTGATGTCTGCCGCCATGGCGGGCGTTACTGCGTTGAGCTTTTCGGGCCGGTCGAGCACGAGAGCAGCAACGCCATCTGCAACGCTGAGTTTCACTTGTCCTGATGTCACGCAGCACTCCTGCAACAATT
>CAZUKI010000002.1:7709-9634 GCA_964620785.1 uncultured Aestuariivirga sp. | reverse complement strand
GAGTTGCGCGTGCCGCTCACCGATCTCTCGGCGCTTGCCGATGATGAACGCAAGATCGTGGCGCGCCGCGCGGCACTTGAACTCTATACCGGTGCGATCTGCAACATCGGCTCTGGCATCTCGACTGGAATTCCGGCCGTCGCGGCGGGCGAAAATGTTCTCGATCGCATCGTGTTGACCAATGAGCAGGGCCTCATCGGCGGCGCCCCATCCACGGATGCTGGCGCTGCCCGCAACTACACGGCGATTGTCGATCAGCCCTATCAGTTCGATTTCTATGATGGTGGCGGCATCGATCTCGCCTTCCTCTCGGCGGCGGAGATTGACGCAGAAGGCAATGTCAATGTCAGCCGCTTCGCCGACAAGATCATCGGTATCGGTGGCTTCGTGAACATCAGCCAGAATGCCAGGAAGGTCGTATTCTCGGGCACCTTCACGGCAGGCGGCCTCAAGGTGGCGGCGGAGGGCGGCAGGCTCCGCATCATCCAGGAGGGCCGGCACCGCAAATTCGTCAAGGCCGTCGAGCAGATCTGCTTCAACAGCAAGGCGAGCCAGACCCGTGGCCAGGAAGTCATCTTCGTAACAGAGCGTGCTGTGTTCCGTCTCGAAGCTGGCGGGCCGGTCCTGGTCGAGGTGGCTCCCGGCCTCGATGTGGCGCGTGATCTCGTGGCCCACATGGACTTCGAGCCGAAGATCAGTCCCGCCGTGAAGACCATGGATGAGCGCATCTTCCGGCCGCAGCCGATGGGCCTGGCAGCAGACCTCGCCGCAACAGGACGCCGCCACCCGCGCCTTGCCCGGCGCGCGAGTTGAAACTCAGTCGGTCTTGCGTGGCAGCCAGGTCATCAGGTGGACGGCCGCCGCCACCACGTCGCCATCTTCATTGCTGACCTCGACCTTGGCCATCGTGCGGTTCTTGGCAGCATCGATGGACTCTACCTCATAACGGACCGTGATGGTGTCGCCGATGAACACCGGCTTCAGGAAACGCACCTTGTCATAGCCCAGCGACACCGGGAAGATTTCCGGCATGCGCTTGGCCATGAGGTCATTGACCATCGTGGAGGTCGTTGACATGTAGCCCACCATCAATGCGCCATGGGCGATGCGGCGGCCATATTGCGTGCCGCGCATGAACTGCTCATCGACATGGTTGGGCGCGAGATCGCCGGTGATTCCCGCAAACATGTAGACATCGCTTTCGCCCACAGTCTTGCGAAAGGAGGTGGACATGCCAAGGGCGGGAGTGAGATCCATGGGTGAACTGCAAGCTCTGGTGAAATGATGCGCCACCATGAAGCGAATTGCCGGAGAGGTAAAGGCCAAAGCGGTCATCGCATGGCCGGGTTGCGGCATTCAGTAGAGTGCTGGCTTTCCGGCGCGGGAAACCTTGACGGGTTCGCCCATCTCGAGTGACTTGACCGCAGCTTCCGCAATGAGCGTTGCCGCATAGCCATCCCAGGCGCTGGCGCCGGCAACGCTTCCGCTCTGGATCGATTTGATCCACGCTGCGTTCTGCAGACGGTAGGCTTCGGCAAAACGCGGCCGCCAATCTGCAGGAAATTCTGTCTGTGAGCGAAGGCCGGACTGAAGTATGCCGGGCGCTGGCTGCGGCAGCATGAAGGAGCCGGTCTCGCCCACCAGTTCGCCGCGCACGTCATAGCCATAGGCGGCGTTGTTGTTGACCTCCACGGTGACGAGTTGGCCGGTTGTCGTCCGCAACACCATGAACACCGGAGCACCCGTCGCGACGGAACCCGACGAGCCCGGCCTGAACACCGAGACCGTGTCATATTCTGTTTCGAGAACGAAGCGCACGATATCAAACTCATGCGGTGCCGAGTTGGTGATCGCCATCTGGCCGGTAAAGCCCGCCGGGGCCGATACATTGCGATGGAAATTATGCATCATGAGTGCCGCGCCAA
>CAZUKI010000002.1:4420-7609 GCA_964620785.1 uncultured Aestuariivirga sp. | reverse complement strand
GATCACGGCAAGGGGATCGGTACCGGCGTGCGCCGCGCCTGTTGCATCCGCAACCTGCCGTGCCCGGCTGCCGTCGGCATCACAAATGGCTTGGAGTGTAACGCCCGCCACTTCTGTCGCGAAGATACGGGCATGATCCGCACCCATGATGCCCGCCCCGATGACTGCAACTCTCACTGACATGTTCTGCTATCCTTGCCCAATTCCGTGATTTCGATTTCAGGTGGTGAAGGCGGCACGGAATGCCGTCAGTGCGGCCTCGGGTTCACCCGAGGCGAATGCCTCCATGCATACCGGGCCGCGATAACCCATGGCCGCAAGCGCCCGTGCCACGCCCGCGTAGTTGATTTCGCCGGTGCCGGGTTCCATGCGGCCGGGCACATCGGCGATCTGTATCTCGCCAATCCACGGCAGGGCGCGGCGGCACCAGGAGATCAGGTCGCCCTCGCCGATCTGCACATGATAGAGGTCGAGGTTGAGGGTGAGCTGCGGGCGGTTGACCGAGGACACGAGTGCCAGCGTGTCGGCGATCCTTGCGAAGGGAACGCCAGGATGATCGACGGGAAGATTGAGATTCTCGAGCATGAAGACGGCGCCGTGGCGCTCACCGAGATCGGCAATCCGGTTCAATGTGTCGCGGGCCTTGAGCCACATGGCGCCAGTGACGTCACTGACGGGCGTGACGGGCAGCCCGCCATCGCCGAGCCCCGTGCCATGCAGGTTGAGACGTGCCACGTTGAGGCGCTTTCCGACTTCAATTGACTGACGGGCGCTGGCCAGAAGTTCGTCGGCACCTTCATCATCCGAGAGACGGCCAGTGACATAACCTGTCATGGAGGAGAACACCGCGCCGGACTTTTCCAGCATGGCGAGGTCGTGGCTGCCCCAGTTCCAGATGCCGCACTGGAAGCCAAGTTCTGTTAGCCGTCCGAGACGCCACTGCATCGGCTTGTCCTGCCACAGCATTTCCGCACAGGCTGCGAGCGTGAAGGGTGAAGGCATGGAGCGGCAAGTCCTCGGGATCGTCGCGGCCCCGCGGGAATGCCGGGCCTTCGCTGCCTCAAACTAGAGGGGGTTTCGCACCGCCGCAATCACGTCCTTGCTGGCCGCAGGCGGGTAGCTGTCGATCTACCCCGCCAGGCATCCCTCCTAGTTCACCGAGGCAAGCTGGCCACGATTGTCAAATACAGCGGTAACGTGCCGTGCCTTCGACTGGCGAAGATAAGCCTGCCACGCGTCGAAGTGCTTCTGATAGCCCGCCGCATCGCGGTAGCTTTCCAGGATGCGTCTCTGGCGTTTGCTCGGCTTGCTGAAGATCCGTCCCTTGCTGATGTCACCTTCATAGGCCTTTGCGAGTTGTGCGGCATCTGGCTTCAACGTGACGAAGGAAACTTGCCTGGCGACCGACAACAAGTCGAGTTCGACGTCGCGACTATAGACATTGCCTGTTCGCATGAAGGGGTTGAGGATGTCATAGCCCAGCAATGCCACCTTGGCGCGCTGATCAGATGGCGAGGGCAATATCACTGCCCGTTCAAGTGTTGTGTCGAGGGCCTTGGACACGGCATCATGCTTGCCCATGGCAAGTTCCCGGATGAAGGCCTGGCGATCCATGCCGCTGGGGCCGGCGACGACGACCAGATGCTCGATGTCATGCTTTTCCGCCGTCAGCAGATACCTGCTCTTGAATTCTGAGGGCGCCGTCTTGCAACTCGAAAACACTCTCCTGTGGGTCAAGAGAAGGTTGCGCATGGCAGACTGCGTGAAGACGAAGCGTTTGAGCTTCTTGCGCGCATGACCTGGGCTGACGAAGATGACGGGCAAGTTTGCGATCAGTGGAGACAGGGCTGGAAAGACACCCATTCGTATGCTGTCTCCGAGGCCGAATGAGGCCATCTCGAGCACCAGCTTCTCGCGCACCACCTCGACAAGATTGTCGAGCGTGTAGAGGGGATAGCGCAGATGGTGCAGCACATTCAGGCACAGGACATAGTCAAATCTCTCGGTGATCCTTTCGCGGTCGAGGTCCATGACATTGAATTCCACATCATGGCCGAGGATCTCCGCGAGAATGCGGTTCTTCCTGATCATGTCGGGATCAACATCGAGACCGACGACACGGGTCGCGCCGCGGCGCGCCGCCTCATAGCAAAAAAAGCCATTGTTGCAGCCAAGATCGAGGACCGACTTCCCCTTTAGGCTCTCTGGAAATATAGCTCTGGCGGTAGCGGAGCGGTCTTCGCCGCTCGTTGAAAGTCCGTAAGGAAGTTCAATGCGCTGGTAGGTGAAATTCTCACGGCGCAACAGCTCCTGTATTTGCTCCTTAGTCCATTCGGACGACATGTCTGCTCCTCATAGCGCCAGTGAAGGGCCCCACCCTATCACGACCAGTGAACCGTCAATTGACCGGGAAAGTCGGGATGTATAACAGTGATCGGGAACGGAGCAAGCTTCGTGATGGGCGGTCTTGTCTTGAACCTAGGCGAGGCACACCTCCCAGTTTCCGCTTGGACCCAGCCACATACGGACAGATATGCAGATTGACGCCAGAGAAGCAGAGCTGCTCGGACAGCTTCCAACTGACGGTACGGGAAAGACCCTTCTCCTGTATGGTCCGGGAAGTCCCCCGTTGCTCCGGGAACTGGCGGCGCGCGGTTACAGCATCCAGCGTATGGCGCGTGAGCCGGGGCCAGCTGAAAATCTGCATGATAATTTGATCGTCCGTGATGTTGCGCGGGATGGATTGATTGACAGTTACGATGTCGTCGTTTGCACCTATTCCAGCAATCACTTTCGCAACCCCCTCAAATGCCTGGAAACACTTGCTGTTTCGGCAAGATTGCTGTTCCTCGCCGTTCTTGGGGATCCGGCGGTGGAAGGCCGGAACAAGCCAACCAGGAAGATGGTCTGGCGCGGGCTTTTGCGCAGATTGCCAATTCTTCTGCTGATTCCAGCCGGGAAGAAGCACAAGATGGACCAGGCATTTGCCTTGTCATCTCCGTTGGTCATTTCCTTCTTCAAGTTCCTGCGCCAGGATTTCGCAAGCGTCCAAGTGCTGGAAGGTGGTGGCGCCCGTCAGCGGCTGCTCGTCGCCAGGCGAAGGTCAATCGGGCACCTGATTATTCTCGCTGGCGTCAATGCCGTCGGCAAATCCACGTTCCTGAATGGCCTTCGGTCGGGAAGCTTGCC
>CAZUKI010000002.1:0-4320 GCA_964620785.1 uncultured Aestuariivirga sp. | reverse complement strand
GCCGAACAGAAGAAGCGATACCTGGATGACCGGGTGCCTGATGGGTTGTTTTCCCGGGAACTCTATCTGAAAAGAAAGTCTGCCAAGCAGAGCGATAGTGGCGGCGGCAAGACCGTGCGGCGTTCGTTCCTTTCAGCCTTCTATTTTCGCTCCGGCTACACCCGGAGAAAGGCCGACCGTCTCCTGGAAATCTATGCAAGCCAGGAATCGCATTCGCACATGTATCGGCGCTGGATGGATTTTGCAGAACGTCACGGAGGGCGATCGCTGGTTCTGATGCAGGGTAAGGAATATCGCATTGTGACCGGTGAAGAATGGCGGAAGCTTGCAGCCATTCACGACTAGGCTTTCGGTTCGCAATGCCTGGCAAAGCGGAGATTTGCCGTTGCACACAAGGCAACAACTTGGGTCACATTTGCCGTGACGCACCGGTAAACGCACCATCCGGCAAGATGGCGTCGGTGGTGCTTGCGCCAGATTCGCTTGCGGTAAAGCGAAGCTTCAGGCGCTGATGCCGTGGGCAGACTTTTCCGCCATGCCTACCGGAAGCGGGCGGGCCCTGCGGTCAAGGCGCCGTCCCTGCCCTCACACCGCGCGACTTGGTTCCGCGGCGCTCGAGCCAGAATGAAAACTGCTTCAGCAGGGGCATGGCAGGCAGTGAGAACGCCTTGAAAGGTGTCAGGGCAATCAGATTGATATACCTGCGATAGGCAGTTGTCGGTGGCCGTGGCGTGACACCATGAATGCTGGCAGGCGAGTTCACGAAGCTCGCAAATCGGTTCGTGCCGTAAGCCACGCTGTTCTCCGTCGTAACATCTGACAGAGGGGCATAGTGTCCACCAAAGGCGGGCTTTCCCTTGAACTTGTAGATGTCGAGGTTGCCGCCGGTGCTGTCATCATCTTTGGGGCGCATGTAGAGCAACCCGGCCCAGATTTCGTCTTCATCATCGACATGGGCGGGACGGACTGAACTCAGGCGCGTCACCGGAGTGTTCACGACAAACTGCGCGTCGAGGATGATGTCGGCGGTGCCTTCCGCGCCGCGGACCTTGGCAATCCAGTCTTCCAGCTTCTTGCCGCTGCGCTCCTCGATGCTGGGATGGGCGCGCCGGATTTCCGGCCCGAACACCCTGACGATGTCGCCCCAGAATGACTGCGACGTGTGGTACCGGAAGAACTCCCGCCAGTCTGCCGAAAAATCTTCATTGTTGATGATGTCGATTGCCCGGATCCGGATCGCCTGGTTGCTGTCAACCTGCTTGAGGTTCTTCGTGAAATACTCCGGGGCCGGAAATGCCGCGGCAAGCTTGTCATAATGGCGCTTGTCGATCGCTTCATCCGCAACCAGATGGGCATAGGGAGCCGTGGCAACGTCCTTTGGATTGAGTTCTGCGAGCAATGTCTTGCCCATCATTCATTCCCTCTTGCTGACGGCCGGAGCTGGCGTCTGTCGTGATGATTCCGGATAGCATGGGCGACGCTGCAACCACAATGCGCCTGCCACATTGCCCAAGGTCAGTGCGGGAGGTTGTTCTGCCCACCCAGCATATCCGCCAGCGCCAGCAGTTCCCGGACCTTTCGCGCAGTCTTGCGGCGGATGGCCCAGTCATGCGGATTGCCTGACAGGCCCCGGTAGCGGGCAACATGCTCAAGCAGCGAGCGCAGGCAGGCGAGGAAAAGCCAGGTTTGTGCCTCGGGGTGGCCAATGGCTGCGATGTAGTGGCCGGAAAACGCGGGAAACTGCGTGGCAAGCCTCACGGCATCGAGCGCTGCCGGGCCATCCTTGGCGAACTCCCAATCGGTGATGGCATAGGCGCCGTCCTTCAGGAAGATGTTGCTGCGGCTGAGATCGCCGTTGCAGAGCGCCCATGGTTCCGCCGCCACGCCCTTGCGTTCCAACTCTGAAAGATGTGCTGCGATCCGGCGCGGCATCTTCAGCTGAAGGTCCGCCAGCGCATCGGTGAGTGCGGGTGCGAGCGCCGCGATGCCGGGGCCGTCGCCATGGCTCACCGCGTTGGCACGCTGAAATGCCACGAACTGCTGGGCAAAGGCTGGCCCGGCATTGGCCATCGCGCCATAACCTTCCAGCAACGCCTCAAGCAGATAGGAATTGCCATCCGCCGCACCGGTCGCAGTAGTTTCCGGCACGGTGAAGCTGCTGGTGGGGCGGATTCTACCGCGTGCCCTGGCTTCATTGGCAACGCGATGCGTGCTGGCCTGTTCGTTGGGGTTGGAAACTTTCAGGGACAGGTGTTCCGCCACATAGAAGGAGCGGACATTGTTCTTGAGGAGTATGGCCTGGGCCCGGCTTCGTACCGTGCGAACGCCCGCAAATACGCGGGTGTAGGCCCAGAACTCTCGCCTCTTGCCCGTGGCGAGAGCCACGACTGCTTCGGTCCGCTGTTGCAGGTCGTGGGAGTATCCGCCATTGAGAAAGTCCTCCCGCAGCAACAGGCGCCCCATCTTGCGAAATTTCGCTGGCGCCGCAGATCCTCCCATGGCGGCCTGCTCGCAGGCCTCCACGGCCCTGAGTGAATCGGATGTCTGGTGGCGATAGGCGCCGGGCCAGATCATGGCCGGGTGACGAGGAACATCGAGCGGAAATTCTCGGCATTGATGGACGAGGTGGTCTTCACATGCGTGACCACGTGGCGTGGCGCGACGCGCGCAAAGCCAGCCCGGACATAGGCAGCAATCGACTCTTCGTCGTTCTCCGTGAACGGCGGCACGTCGCTGCCATAGCGGCGATGCGAGCTTGCCGGTTCAAAGAAGAGCTTCTGCGAGCGGTCCGCCAGTTCCCCAATGATCTTCCATGCCCCATCCTCGCCATGCGCGCGGTTCCAGTAATGATGTACGGACAGGCAGAGAATGACATCGGCAGGAGGAATCTTTCTGACCGTATCGAGATTGACGTCGAGGAAGACGAAACCGCAGCCCGGTGTCTTGCCATGCAACCGCCGCGCCCGTGCGATGGCTTCCTCCATGGGGTCGATGCCGATGGCAAAGAGCCCTTGCTTTGCCGCCGCCGCGGTGAAGCTGCCCATGTTGCAGCCGACATCGACCAGGAACCTGTCGCGAGGTCCGAGGCTGGCGGCGATGGCTGCCCAAC
Organism: uncultured Aestuariivirga sp.; assembly: GCA_964620785.1. Lineage (GTDB taxonomy): Bacteria > Pseudomonadota > Alphaproteobacteria > Rhizobiales > Aestuariivirgaceae > Aestuariivirga. The sequence continues at coordinate 1,211 of CAZUKI010000002.1, read as the reverse complement.
GGTCCTCGAAAACTCCGGCGCGTTCCTGTTGGTAGAGAGGCTTGAGCCGCAGCACGCGGGCGATTTTCTTGAGGTTGCGCTTGATCCCCCGAGAGGTCGGCCCCGACTGATTTCGACCAGCTTTCATCTTGTCTTCACCTGCAATGGAAATACGCCGCGTGGAACCTGTGCGGATGCCATGATGGCGCACGCTTTTGCAAGAGTCCCCACGCGCCGAACGCCGTATTAAGCAAGGCGGCAGCGCTATTGCAACCCCGGGAGCCTTGTGAAAAACTGCCACCGGCTTTGTGAGGACCAAATGAAGAATACCGTGTTTATTCATACCAATGGCAAGCAGATTGCGGGCGCCATTGTTTCTCTTCATTCGCTTAAGCGCAATTCTGCATCCCCGGATTCCTTCGACGTGCAAATCATCCGGCAGGAGGACATTGCCTTCTTCAAGGATTTCGAAGGCCGCAAGTTCCTGCGCGCCGGAGGCTGGCGCACCTGGAAGAATGATGACCTGCAGTCTTTCACCCCAACCCGCTTCATGCCTCCCGAGCTCATGGGCTACAAGGGCCGCGCCGTCGTGATTGATCCTGATGTCTTTGCCGTTGGAGACATCAACGAGCTTTTCAACCGCGACATGAAGGGCAAGGCGGTGCTGGCCAAGCAACGCAAGGGCCACAATGGCAGGGATGATTATATCGCCTCAAGTGTGATGCTGCTCGATTGTGCAAAGCTCGGGCACTGGAACGTCCGCAACCAATTTGAGGACATGTTTGCAGGCCGGCTCGACTATGACGACTGGATTGTCCTTGCCAACGAGCCGAAGGAAAACATCGGCTACCTGGAGCCGGAGTGGAATGATTTCGACCGCCTGACTGCGGAAACCAAGTTGATCCACAACACCAAGCGCCGGACCCAACCCTGGAAGACCGGCCTTCCCATCGACTTCACCAACCGGCTGCCGGTGATCGGCCGCTTTCTGCCTGAGAATGGCATAAGACTCTGGGGGAAGTACAAGAAGCACCCGGACCAAAGGCAGGAGGATTTGTTCTTTTCGCTGCTCAAGGAGTGCCTCGACAGCGGTCAGATCAGCCGGGCGCAGCTTGAACAGGAAATGCGTGACAATCACGTCCGCCATGATGCGATGGCACTGATCACCAGCGTGCCACCCGTTGACGTTGTCTTGCAGCGCCAGAAGCTGGCTGCCTGACCAACATTCTGAC
>CAZUKI010000001.1:27495-35652 GCA_964620785.1 uncultured Aestuariivirga sp. | reverse complement strand
GCGGCGCGCGAGGGCCAGGCGCTGGGCGCCAGCTTCATCAAGCTCGAGGTTGATGCAAGCAATGCACTGGCGCGAAATTTCTATGAACGGCGCGGCTTCGTGCTCAAGCCCGATGACCAGCTGATGATACTTGAACCCAAGGAATTTGCAGACTTCGTGAGAGGAAAACAGACATGAGCATCAAGACCGTCGGATTGATCGGCGTGGGCCTTATGGGCCATGGCATTGGCAAGAACGTCCTTGAGAAGGGATTTGCCCTGAACGTGATGGCGCACCGCAACCGCGCGCCCGTCGAGGACCTGGTGAAGGGCGGGGCAAAGGAGAAGGCAACTCCTGCCGAAATCGCCGCGGCATCCGACATGGTGATCCTGTGCGTTACTGGAACACCGCAGGTGGAAGAGGTCGTCTATGGCGAGAAGGGCTTGCTGGCCAGCGGCAAGAAGGGCCTCATCATCGCCGACTGTTCGACGGCCATTCCGGACTCGACCCGCAAGATTGCCGCCGACTGCGCGGCCAAGGGCATTCACTTCCTCGACACGCCGATGACACGCACGCCCAAGGAAGCCGCTGCCGGCAAGCTGGGGTTGATGGTCGGTGGCGACGCAGTGGTCTTCGAGAAGATCCGCCCGGTGCTCAGCACCTTCTCCGACCTGATCGTCCATTGTGGCGATGTCGGCAGCGCTCACCAGGTGAAGCTGATCAACAACTTCCTGTCGCTGGGGCATGCGGCGATTGCCGCCGAGGCAATCACCGTGGCGGCCAAGGGCGGCATCAAGATGGATGCCTTGCGCGAGGTCATCATGGGAGGCGGGGCGGCATCGACAATGTTCGGCAGGCTGATCCACGTGCCGCTGTCTGACGATGACAGCTACGCCAAGTTTGCCATCCGCAATGCCAGGAAGGACCTGCGCTATTACACCAACATGACCGAGCAGATGCCCATTGCCTCACCCATCGCGGAGACGATCCACCAGTCATTCGTGTTGGCGGACACAATGGGCTATGGTGAACGCTACGTCCCGCGCATGATCGACATGATGATGCAATTGGCGGGATTGAAGAAGTCATAGCCCCTTGCCCCGGTGGTGCGTCAGGTGGCATGTGACGAGTCCACGGGGGGAGTGATGTCGTGAGCATTGCATTTGTGTTTCCTGGACAGGGTAGCCAGGCAGTCGGCATGGGGAAGGCGCTCGCAGAGCAGTTCTCGCCGGCGCGGGACGTGTTTGCGGAAGTTGACGCGGCACTGGGACAGAAGCTTTCGGAACTGATGTGGAATGGCCCCGAAGCGGAACTGACGCTGACCGAAAATGCGCAGCCCGCGCTGATGGCCGTCAGCATGGCGGTAGTGCGCGTCCTGGAAGCCGAGCATGGCATCACGGTCGCGAATACGGCGGCCTTCGTGGCGGGCCATTCCCTCGGGGAATATTCGGCGCTTGCCGCCGCCGGCGCCTTCAGCCTGGCGGATACCGCCTGCCTGCTGCGGGTTCGCGGCAAGGCCATGCAGGAGGCAACACCCGTCGGCACCGGGGCCATGGCGGCGCTGCTGGGGCTTGATTTTGCCAGCGCTGCCGCTGTTGCCGCGGAGGCCGCGCAGGGCGAAGTGTGCCAGGCGGCCAATGACAATTCCGATGGCCAGGTCGTGGTTTCCGGGCACAAGGCGGCAGTGGAGCGGGCCCTCGAGATTGCCAAGGCAAAGGGGGCAAAGCGCGCCATCCTGCTGCCGGTGTCAGCGCCCTTCCATTGCACTCTGATGCAGCCTGCGGCCTATGCCATGGCGGATGCGCTGGCGAAGGCCCAGATGAAAGCACCTGTCGTTCCTGTGGTCGCCAACGTGATTGCGCGGCCGATTTCAGAGCCGACAGACATTCGCGGCCGGCTTGTCGAACAGGTGACCGGAACGGTGCGCTGGCGGGAATGTGTGGCCGCCATGACCCGGCTCGGGGTGACGACATTTATCGAACTCGGAAGCGGCAAGGTGCTGACCGGGCTTGCCAAGAAGAATGCGCCGGAAGCAAAGGCGCTGGCAGCCGGCACTCCCGATGACATCGCTGCCGTGGCGGCACAACTGAAAGGCTGAAGCATGTTCTCTCTGGCAGGAAAAACAGCGCTGGTGACGGGGGCGACCGGCGGCATTGGTGCGGCCATCGCCACGGCACTGCACGGCGCCGGGGCCACGGTTGGGATTTCCGGCACGCGCACGCAGGTGCTCGAGGAGCTGAAGGCTTCGCTGGGTGGCGAGCGCGTCCATGTGCTTCCATGCAACCTCGCAAGCAGCGAGGACGTGGAAAAACTGGTGCCGGCGGCGGAAGCTGCGATGGGCGGCCTCGACATCCTGGTCAACAACGCAGGGATCACGCGCGACGGCCTTGCCATGCGCATGAAAGACGAGGACTGGCAGGCGGTTCTCGACGTCAACCTGACGTCGGCCTTCCGGCTGTCGCGGGCTGCCATGCGGGGCATGATGAAGAAGCGTTGGGGACGGATCGTTTCCGTGACCTCCGTGGTTGGCGTCACCGGTAATCCCGGCCAGGCAAATTATGTAGCTTCGAAGGCAGGCATCATCGGCTTGTCAAAGTCGCTTGCCCAGGAACTGGCGGGGCGCAACGTGACCGTCAATTGCGTGGCACCGGGCTTCATCGCCACGGCCATGACCGAGGTGCTCAACGACAAGCAGAAGGAAGCGATCCTCGGCAGAATCCCGGCCGGGCGCATGGGCGGGCCCGGCGACATCGCGGCGGCCGTGCTCTATCTGGCGTCCGACGAGGCGGGTTACGTCACCGGCCAGACACTGCATGTCAATGGCGGCATGGCGATGATTTAGCCACCGCCTTAAAACTTGCCATGCCTTTGAACATACTGGAAAATATTCTCCCTTTTGACGCCTCCGCGATTCATGCTAGGAAGCGCGCCAGTCTGTCGGGGAGAGGGGACCTTTCACTCCGGTATGGCCGCTATTGAGAGTTTTTGAGGACACATACATGAGCGATATCGCTGAGCGCGTTAAGAAGATCGTCGTCGAGCACCTGAGTGTGGATGGCGACAAGGTGAAGCCGGAAGCAAGCTTCATCGATGATCTTGGCGCAGACAGCCTGGATACGGTCGAACTCGTCATGGCTTTCGAGGAAGAGTTTGGCATTGAGATTCCAGACGATGCCGCCGAAACCATCCAGACCGTCGGCGACGCCGTGAAATTCATCGAAAAGGCCCAGGCCTGACACCTGCGGGGCCGCTGCTTTTGCCGGAGGCCCTCATCCAGAACATCTCGCGGGGCGGGGCCTTCTCCTACCCCGCTTTTTGTTGTTTCATCCTGAAGCAGATTTGACAAGCAAGAGGCGCATATGCGGCGTGTTGTTGTAACCGGACTTGGAATGGTCACGCCGCTTGGCGCGGACGTGGCTTCAACCTGGAAGAACATGCTGGACGGGAAATCCGGCGCCGGCACGATCACCCGCTTCGATGCCTCCGACCTCCCGACGCGCATCGCCTTTGAAGTGAAGGAAGGCGACGGCAGCAACGGCACGCTGAAGCGCGATGACTGGATCGATTCCAAGGACCAGCGGCGCTACGACGATTTCATCCAGTTCGCGATCGTGGCGGCCAAGCAGGCGCTTGCCGATTCGGGCTACACGCCAAAGACCGAGGACGAGAAATACCGTTCCGGCGTTCTGGTGGGCTCTGGCATCGGCGGCCTTGCGAACATCCAGGACACGACACTCCTGATGACCGAGAAGGGGCCGCGGCGCATTTCGCCGTTCTTCATTCCGGGTTCGCTCATCAACCTTGCTGCGGGGCTGATTTCCATCCAGACCGGGTTCAAGGGACCTAATCACTCTGTGGTGACGGCCTGTGCGACCGGCACCCACGCCATCGGCGATGCGGCGCGGATCATCGCTGTCGGTGATGCCGACGTCATGGTCGCAGGTGGTGCTGAGTCCGCGATCTGCCGCATCGGCATTGCCGGCTTCATTGCCTGCAAGGCGCTGTCCTCGGCATTCAATGACACACCTGAAAAGGCCTCACGGCCCTATGACAAGGACCGCGATGGCTTTGTGATGGGCGAAGGCGCGGGCGTGGTTGTCCTGGAAGCACTGGAACACGCAAAGGCGCGCGGTGCGAAGATCTATGGCGAAGTCATCGGCTATGGCATGTCGGGTGATGCCTATCACATCACGGCGCCATCCGATGATGGTGATGGCGCCTTCCGCTGCATGCAGGCGGCATTGAAGCGGGCGGGCATTTCTGCTGGCGATCTCGATTACATCAATGCGCACGGCACCTCGACGCCGCTTGGCGACGAGATCGAACTCAAGGCGGTGGAGCGCATCGTCGGCAACAATGCCGCGAAACTTGCCATGTCTTCGACGAAATCCGCCGTCGGGCATCTTCTGGGTGCTGCCGGCGCGGTCGAGGCCATCTTCTCGATCCTCGCAATGCGCGACAACATCATTCCGCCCACGCTCAATCTCGACAACCCATCGGTTGAAACCGCGATCGACCTTGTGCCGAAGGTTGCGAAGGCAAAAGAGGTCAACACAGTTCTGTCCAACTCTTTTGGTTTTGGTGGCACGAACGCCTCATTGATTTTCCGCCGGGTCGCAGCCTAGACTGCCGCAGGTGATGAGGCGCCGGAGGAGGGCACCGGCTTGGGCGAAAAGCAGGCCATTGAACGCATACCTGATGCAATCGTCAGAAGGCGCAGACGCCCGGCGCTGACGCGCGTGCTCGCGTCGCTTGTCGGCTGGGGCGCTATCCTTGGAATTGCACTTCTGGGCGTGATCGGTTGGGGCTGGACGCATTTCACGGCGGAAGGGCCGCTCAAGGAAGCCAAGACCATCATCCTTCCTGATGGTGCGGGCCGCTCCGACATCGCGCTTGCCCTGGAGCAGCAGGGCATCATTTCCGATGCACGCATTCTCAATGGGGCATCGGTCTTGTGGAGCCTGAGGGGCAAGACGCTCAAGTCCGGCGAATATGAGTTTCAGCCGAAGGCCACGATGGCCAATGTGCTGGCGACAATCGTGGCTGGCCGTGTGGTGATGCACAAGATCACCATTCCGGAAGGCTGGACGAGCCAGATGGCGCTGGCCCGCATCAACAGCAACGAGGTTCTGGCCGGCGATGCCGTGGCAGTGAATGATGTCCCGGAAGCGGCGATCGTCGCCGATACGGCGGTGTTCAAGCGCGGCATGACGCGCGCCAAGCTGGTCAAGGACATGATGGCCGCCCAGGCCAAGATCGTTGACGAGGTGTGGGCCCAGCGTTCGCCTGACTCACCGATCACCTCCAAGGAACAGATGCTGGCGCTGGCCTCCATCGTGGAAAAGGAAACCGGCATCGCGGAAGAACGGCCACGGGTTGCGGCGGTCTTTCTCAACCGCCTGAAGCAGGGCATGAGGCTGCAGTCAGACCCCACCATCATCTATGGAATCGTGGGCGGGCAGGGCAAGCTTGACCGGCCGCTGACGCGGGCGGACATCGATACCGCGACGCCTTACAACACCTACCAGATCAACGGGCTGCCTCCGGGGCCAATCGCCATACCGGGCCGCGCCGCGCTTGAAGCGGTGGTGGCACCTGCCCAGACCGAGGACCTTTATTTCGTCGCGGATGGAACGGGCGGCCACGCTTTCGCCAAGACACTTGAAGAGCACAACGCCAACGTCGCCAAGTGGCGTTCACAGCAGGTCGAAGGCAACGCCGCGCCCGTGCAGGACGCAGCGCCGGGGCAGGACCAGCAAGGCGCGCAAACGACAATCACGCAGCCTGAGCTTCCCGCCCCTGACACTGCCAGCACTGGTGCAACGCCGCCGGCAGGTGGCGAGGACGCCGCCATTGCCGAGGCGGCGCAAACCCAGAAAGCCGCACAACCGGTGCCAGCGCCGGTCGGCGAGGCTGCAGCACCTGACGCAAGCACCACCGCGCAGAACACTGCGAGCCCGCCCAAGCCAGTCGAGAAGGCGCCGAAGCCGGCAGCCGCCGCGGCCAGCGAGGACAGCCCCGCGGCGCAGGACATGGCCGCCAAGTTTGTTCCGGGCACCGTCGTTGAGATCGACGGCCGCAAGATCCCGGTGCCTCTCATCAAGCAGAAAAAGAAGTTGTGACTGTAAGGCAGGCCGCTTCACCGGCATGGCCGCGCGGGCACCATTTGGGCTAAACATGCCTGCAAGCAGATGATTCCACACAGGATGGCGCATTGACTTCGAGCCTCAGCAGCATGACGGGTTTTGCCCGGGCGAGCGGCAGCCTGAACGGCCTGGGCTGGGCCTGGGAGGCACGCTCGGTCAATGGCAAGAGCCTCGACGTCAGGCTGCGGCTGCCGGCGGCATTTGAACGGCTCGACCAACAGGTGCGGGCGCTGGCCAGTTCCAGGTTCAAGCGCGGCAGTCTGCAGATCAGCCTGCAGGTGCAGGAGCCGCCGCGGGGTGGCGCCATCGTGGTCAATGAGAACCTGCTCGAAACCTTGAAGGAGATTGCCGAGAAGCACAGCAAGGCGAGTGGTGGGCAGGGCGTGGACATGGCGCAGCTTCTCAACATCAGGGGTGTTGTCGAACTGGTGGATGCGCCAGCCGATGATGCCGTGCAGGCGGCGCAGGACGCGGCCTTGCTCGCTGGCCTCAACACGGTGCTCAACGGGCTCGTCGAGGCACGCAATGCCGAGGGCGCGAGACTGGCGGCGGTGCTTGCCGACCAGATCGGGCGCATCGAGACGCTGACATTCGCTGCCCGTGACAATCCCGCCAGAAAGCCCGAAGCCATTCGACAGCGGCTGAGCGAACAGGTGCAGCGGCTCATGGATGGGAACGCCGGCACGCTGGATGCGGCGCGACTGCACCAGGAGGCCATGCTGCTTGCCGCGAAGGCCGACACGCAGGAAGAAATTGACCGCATCCTGTCGCATGTCACGGCGGCGCGGAAGCTGTTGTCTGGCGCCGAAGCGGCGGGACGAAAGCTGGATTTCCTCGTGCAGGAGTTCAACCGCGAGGCCAACACACTGTGTTCCAAGTCACCCGATGCTTCGCTCACCGCCATCGGACTTGAACTGAAGCTGGTGATTGACCAGGTGCGCGAGCAGGTTCAGAACGTCGAATGATACGGACGCTCCCATGACCAGGACCTATGCGGCACGGCAGGCGGCTGATGGCACCCCCTTGATTGCGCGCCGCGGCCTGCTTTTTGTCATGTCCTCGCCCTCAGGTGCGGGAAAGACCACGCTGTCACGCAAGCTGCTGGAATCCGATGCCTCGATCTCCATGTCGGTGTCGGTGACGACGCGCAAGGCGCGGCCCGGCGAAGTTGATGGCAGGGATTATCACTTCATCAGCAAGGATGCCTTCGAGGCCATGGTGTCGGGCAGTGAACTGCTCGAATGGGCCAATGTCTTCGGCAATCTCTATGGCACGCCGCGCAAGCCTGTCGAAGCTGCGCTGTCGGCGGGCCGCGATGTGCTATTCGACATAGACTGGCAGGGTACGCAGCAACTGGCGCAGGCGATGAAAGACGATCTCGTGCGCCTGTTCATCCTGCCGCCGGCACCTGATGTCCTGCGCGAACGGCTGATCAAGCGGGCGCAGGATTCATCGGCAGTGATCGCAAAGCGCATGGCAGAAGCCGCCCATGAAATCAGCCATTGGCCGGAATATGATTATGTGGTGGTCAACGATGACCTGGAAAAGGCGCACCAGCAGGTGCGCGCCATCCTGACGGCTGAACGGCTGAAGCGCCGGCGCCAGCTTGGCCTGACCGAGTTCGTGCGCAATCTCACCAAAGAACTGTAGGCACCTTCAAAGGCGGGCGTTGCCGTGCTCGAGGGCAAGGGCGATGTGGCCAAAGCTTTCAACCGAAAGCTCTTCGGCGCGTTCTGTGCCGGTGTGGCCCAGGGGTTCGAGCACGGATTCGGGATGGGCAAAAAGGCCCTTGAGGCTTGTCCGCAGCATCTTGCGGCGCTGGCCGAAGGCCGCGGCAGTGACCGCTTCCAGCGAGGCGAGGCGGCAGGGCACGAGGGGCGCCGGACGCGGCAGCAGTTGCACGATTGAAGATGTGACCTTGGGTGGCGGTGCGAAGGCTGCGCGATTGACATCAAAGAGGCGGGAGGCCGTGCAGCGCCACTGGCACAGGACTGACAGGCGGCCGTAAGCCTCGTCACCAGCCTTTGCCGTG
>CAZUKI010000001.1:14985-27485 GCA_964620785.1 uncultured Aestuariivirga sp. | reverse complement strand
GTCTTACTGCCCGGTTCCGTGCGGATGCGGTCCGCCACTTCCTTCTGGAACATGAGGGTGAGTGACTGGAAGGGTGGCGGCCACGGCTCGAGCGAGAGCCAGCTGATGAGAAGTGGCGTGCCGATGTTGTAGGGGAGATTGGCGACGATCTTGGCGCCGGGTGCGAGAAGTTTCGGCCAGTCCACTGTCAGGGCATCGTCGTTGCGGATGGTGAGGGCGCCCGGATAGCGGCCGGCAATATCCTGCAAGGCGGGGAGTGCGCGACTGTCCATCTCGATGGCGATGAGTTGCCGTGCACCTTCCGCGAGAAGGGCGCGCGTCAAGCCGCCAGGGCCGGGGCCGACTTCGATCACCTGGCAGGCATCGAGAGGCGCGGCCGCGCGTGCGATGCGCCGTGTCAGGTTCAGGTCACAAAGAAAATTCTGGCCGAGAGACTTGCGCGCCGAAAGGCCGTGTTCCCTGATGACGTCTCGCAGGGGCGGCAGGCCATCGAAGGCAAGGCCCGCTTCCTCAGCCACTGGCCGACGTCCGGGCCATGCTGGATGCCAACCTGATAGCAGCAATGAGGCTTTCCGGTTTGGCCGTTCCGGTTCCGGCAATCGCTAGCGCCGTGCCGTGGTCAGGTGACGTGCGGATGAAGGGCAGGCCGAGCGTGGCATTGACGCCGCCGTGGAAATCCAGCGCCTTGACCGGGATCAGCGCCTGGTCGTGATACATGCAGAGGATCGCATCATAGCTCTCTCGCATTTCCGGGATGAATGCACTGTCGGCGGGAAGCGGGCCGACAACGCTCAGGCCCTCGGAACGCAGTGCCTCAATGGCGGGAAGGATGATCTCGATCTCTTCGCGGCCCATGCTGCCATTTTCGCCAGCGTGAGGATTGAGCCCCGTGACTGCCAGCCGTGGCCGGGCAATGCCGAATTTGCGCACCAGATCATGGGCGACGATTTGTGCCTGAGTGACGATGGCTTCGCGCGTCAACTGGCGGGGCACATCCTTGAGAGCAATGTGGACGGTGACGGGCACGGCGCGAAGGCCACCGCCGACCAGCAACATGACATCATGCGCCTCACGGCCTGCTTCACGGGCGAGGTGGGCGAGAAAATCCGTATGCCCCTGATGCTTGAAGCCAGCAGAATAGAGGGCTTCCTTGTGAATGGGGCACGTCACCATCGCCGATGCGGTGCCGGACATGCAGGCACTCGCGGCTTCACGGATCGCCGCAAGCACCCATTGGGCGTGGTCGGAGTTGAATTGTCCCAGTTGAACAGGACCCGCCAGGCGCCGGTCGAGCACGGGCAGGCCATCAGCGAAGTGACGGCCACACAACGAGAGCGTGTCGATTGCATTGAACTTCACGTCGAGGCCGGCCTTGTGTGCCAACATCTGCAAATGTGTGATGTCGCAAAGCAGGGCGAATGCGAGCGCGGGTTCATGGCGCAATTGTTGCCAGGCCTTGATGGCGATTTCCGGTCCGACCCCGCCGGGTTCGCCCGGTGTGACAATGATCGGCGGGACTTGAGTCACGGAGCCAGGCGTCACTGGTTGAGGCTGGGGTCGCGGTACTCGATCATGAGATCCTTGCGCCACTCACCACGGTATTTCGCCTGGGCGGCGTCAAATTTTTCCTGCTCGAGAAGTCCGCGCACCTGCTCGGGCCCCGGATATTTGATGTCGGTCGGGCGCTTGACCTTGGGAGGAACGATTTTCCTCACGCCGCAGAATGCCAGGGCCTGAAGCCCCTTGTCAGCGCGAATGGGGCCGAGAGCCTTGCCAGGCTTGACGGAATCCAGGGCATCCTTGAGCTGCTTTGGAATCTTGGTGGCGTCAGCTTCCACCATCCTGCCGACTTTGACATCAAAGATGCCGGAGGCCGCTTCCTTGGCAGCCTTGCAACCCTTGAAGCGTGAAATGAACTGGTTGACTTCCATGGCACGCGACTGAACGAGCTGGCCGGTGATTTCACCGCCTTGCGCGTCAATCGGGAAATCAATGCTCAAGATCTGATACACGGTGACCGCCTTGCGGCGCGGATCGGACTCGATCTTGGCAATCTGCTGATCAATGTTGTTGTCGATGTCCGACTTGATCTTGACCGTGCGTTTCCTGATTTCGTCATCGGTCACGGTGAGGTTGTCCGAGCCGGTCGCCCGAACGAGACGGTGAAATGCAAACTGCGCGGAAATGTACTGGCGCATCGCCGCCACGGACACGCCCTGGCTCTTGAGCTTTGCCTTGAAGCCGGCAGCGTCAACCTTCAGGCTCTTGGAAATGCCGTCGATGCGCTTGTCGATTTCCGCTTCAGAGGCGCCGAAACCGCGGCGCTTGGCTGCCTCGATCTCGGCAATGTCGTCGATGAGTTCATCCAGGGCCTGCTTGCGCAAGTCGCCCTTGCTGGGCTTGCCGCCAACCAGCTTCCACAATGCAATGCGTTGCGTAACGTCAAACGTCGTGATCGGCAGGTCATTCACCGTGACCAGGACCTGCGATGTTGACGCATGGGCGTGCGGAAGTGCTGCGAACGTGGCGCTGCCAGCCAGACACGCTGCCAACAGCACATGGATAAAGCGTGGCTTCTGAAAGACACTGCGCATGGATACTAGAAACTCGTGCTTACGCTTGAGCCGCCAAGAGTTGCGAAGTCGAACGACATCATGATGCGGTGATCCATGACGCCGTTGTCCACATTCTCGCTTCCGCTATATGCCAACTTGAAGTTCATGCAGTCGCAATCAAATTCCACTCCGGCCGACATCCATGACACTTCATCCCTTCGAAGGTCATAGCGGGCGCCACCAAATGCGTACCAGCCGCCACTCAGGCCAACGCGGCCATTCGCTTCAACCCATTGTTCGCGCGTCAGGCGGCCATAGGCGGGTTCGGCGGCAATATCGAGATAGCCAGCATTGACAGCAAACCTGTCAAAAGTGAGGCTCGCCAGCAATTCCTGACGGTTAATGGCGGAGAGATCTTCCTCCATGCGGAGCTGGTAGGAAAGGCCCAGCTTGTCCCAGGGCTGAATGAGCAGCGCGCCCACGAGGTCCGAGCTTGATCCATCAAGGCCAGAGCCATCGACGAAGCTGTTTTCGCCGGCAAGATGGAAGGATTCACCGAGGCTGGCCTTGGCGATGCCGCCGTTGTTGCCGAGAAAGGTGTAGGTCATGCCCATGTTGGCCCGGAGGCCGCTTTCGTAGCGGTCGAAGCCAGTGAAGCGGTCAGAGAGGAACAGGCTCGTGCTGTCGAAGTTCAGGGTGATCGCATCTTCATTGCCGATCTTGTCCAGGTCGCCTTCATCTCCGGCGGCGATGAACTGGAACACCGGCGAGAAGATGCCCTGGCCGAACTCGTGATTGCCGATGAACGGCATTCTTGCATCAAGGCCGGCCGAAGGCAGGAAGCGCATTGCCGTTTCGCTGTCGTGATAGCCGCCGGGAACCAGGGGGTCTGGCACGTTGTTGGAGACGTAGATATCGCTGCGCATGCTGGCGAAGGGTGTGATCACCGTGCCAAGGTCGCCGATGAATTCCGATTTCCAGCTCAGTTCGCCACTGGCCCGGGTCTGGCTCGTGCCGTGGTTGACATAGGTGAAGGGTGTCGAAGCCTCTTCACGTTCGATGGAATAGGTCCGCCAATTGAAGCGGAGGTCGCCGCCCATCACGGGTTGATTGAAATAATGCTCGCCATAAGCATAGGGCAGGGCGGTCGGCAGGCTGTCTTCGTCCACGGCCGAGTCTAGGGCCACGAAGTTCAGGGCCTGGGCCGACACATAGTTTCTGTCCCACAGGCCTTGCACATACACTTCGTTCTTGGCGATGCGGCGGCTGTCAAAGTCGTAATCGTCGAGGAATTCGTCATCGGTGACGGCGGTGCCATTCCAGCCCCACGACCAGGTGTCGTTCAGGGCGAAGTCACCCTTGCTCTTCACGGCGCCGCGCAGTGTCTTGTCGGATGTCGTCTTGTCCGGCGAAAGCTCATAGACGCCATAGCCCCGGACGTTGAAGAAGCCGGTGCGGGTGCGCTGGCGGTACTCAACATCACCAACCACGCCCTGCGACGTGGTGATCATGGGCTTGAAGGTGAGGTCCTTGTCGGGTGCGATGGCCCAGAAATAGGGCATCGTCGCCGAGAAGCCATAGGCCGTGCCGTGCCCGAAGCTCGGCATCAGCCAGCCTGAGCGGCGCTTCACCGTGGGGTCTGCGTGTTCGAAGTAGGGCAAGCCGGCGACGGTCACGCCAGCCAGCTTGAAGCGTGGGTTCTTGTGGTAGAGCGTCTTGGTGTTCTGATCGTGGATTGTCTCGTCGGCGACGATTTCCCAAAGCGGGTCACCAGAGCTCGTGGCGCAATCATAGCAGGCGGTGTAGTGCGATTTCTCGAAGACGGTGATCTTGCCTTCCTTGCGCACCGCATAGTCCGCCGTGATGGTGACCCGGTTGGTCAGCAGCGCCTTCAAGTGGCGGGCAAAGCCCAGCTTGAACTTGTTCTTCAGTTCAAGTTGCTCGGCCAGCATCACGTTGCCGTTGGGCTCACGCAATTGCACAGACCCGTTGGCGGTGAAGACACCCGTTTTCTGGTTGTAGGACACGCGGGTGGCGTTGAGCACATAGGGACCGTAGGTGATCACCACCTTGCCCGTTGCCACGGCGACATCAGTTTCGGGATTGTAGGTCACCTTGTCGGCGGAAAAGTCAGCCACGGTGCCGGCGGCTGGCATCTTGGTCACCGGCTTGACGAAGGGAACCTCCTTGATGGCATGAGACGGGCTGCTGGCCAGCAAGAGCGCAGCCGCACTCAGGCTTCCTGCCAGCAAAAGCTGGAAGCGCGAGCGCCGTGCCTTTCTTGTTTCCCCGCCTGCCAATGCCACCTTTCGTACCTTCGTTGGGCCGATCACGAACTGTTTCGGTTTATTAACGGGTTTTTGCCCGCGCCGGAAGCCCCGAGTTGCAAACATACTCCTGTGGAACATTCCCGTCATCGAACAAAAAATGATTGCATAACAATGGGGTGGAAAGTGTGGCGAGAGTTTGTGCAGTTGCAATGAAGTGCCAGACGTGCTTTTTCGCGGCCTGATCATTCACACGCAGGTTTTTCCCATGAAAGTCAGCTTTTCCCGCCCGGCCGCCTCGGCGAAGGGGGCATTTGTCGTCCTCATCGCTGAAGGCAGCGAATTGCCGGCAGATGCGAACAAAATCGATACGGCGTCCCATGGCCTGTTGCGCCGCGCCATGAAGGCTGGCGGCTTCACGGGCAAAAAGGACCAGTCACTGATTCTCGCCGCGCCGACGGCTGGAAATGAACAACTCCTGCTGGTTGGAGTTGGAAAGCCCGCTGACCTGACGGCCCGCGAAATCGAACTGATGGGTGGGGCGATTGCCGGAATGCTCCAGAACAGCAAGGCAGCGAGTGCCACCATCTCGGCGTTTCCCGCCGGCCACAAGCTGAAGCCGGGCCACCCGGAAGCGCTGCTGGCGTCGGGAGCCAGGCTGCGCACCTACCGATTCGATGCCTACAAGAGCAAGAAGAAGGATGATGTGCGGCTTAGCACGCTGGTGGTGCACAGCGTGTCTGCCGAGGCTGCCAAGGCGCGATTTGCCGCCCTCAATGCAGTGGTGGAGGGAAATCACCTGGCCCGCGATCTCATCAATGAGCCTGCCAATGTCCTGACGCCTGATGTCTTTGCCCGGCGCGCCAAGGCGCTCGCCAGGCATGGCGTGAAGGTCGAAGTGCTGTCGCCCGCGCAGATGAAGAAGTTGGGCATGGGCGCGTTGCTGGGCGTTGCCCAAGGTTCACCGCATGAGCCGCGCCTCGTCATCATGCGCTGGGATGGCGGCAAGAAGGGCGACAAGCCGCTGGCCTTCATCGGCAAAGGTGTGACCTTCGACACTGGCGGCATTTCCATCAAGCCGGCGGCGGGCATGGAAGACATGAAGGGCGACATGGGCGGTGCTGCCTGCGTCACGGGCCTGATGCTGGCGCTCGCCAAGCGCAAGGCAAAGGTCAACGCCATCGGCGCGATCGGCCTTGTCGAAAATGCCATCGACGGAAAGGCGCAGCGGCCCGGTGACATCGTTCGTTCCATGTCGGGGCAGACGATTGCCGTGCTCAACACCGACGCCGAGGGCCGGCTCGTTCTGGCGGATGTGCTCTGGTATGTGCAGAACAGGTTCAAGCCGAAATTCATGGTCAACCTTGCGACGCTGACGGGTGCCATCCTTGTCGCGCTGGGCAAGGAGAACGCCGGGCTCTTCTCCAACAATGACGAGCTTTCGATGCGTCTCTCTGCGGCGGGCTACCAGACCGGCGAGAAGGTCTGGCGGATGCCTCTTGCTCCCGAATATGACAAGGCAATCGAACACGATGTCGCCGACATGAAGAACATCGGCACCCGCAATGCGGGTTCGATCGTGGCAGCGCAGTTCCTGCAGCGTTTTGTGAATGGCGTGCCGTGGGCGCACCTCGACATCGCAGGAACGGCGATGGACTCAGTCAAGTCGCCGATCAGCCAGGGCTGGGCTTCGGGATGGGGTGTGAGGCTGCTCAACCAGCTTGTGGAACAGCACTACGAATCCTGATGCCTGAACTGTGGTTCTACCATCTGCAGCACGTCACGGCGGAAACCCTGCTGCCGCAACTGCTGCGCATGGGGCTCAGCCGCGGATTGAAACTCGCCGTGGAAACCATTTCCCCGGAACGCGCAGGTTTCTGGTCGGAGGTGCTGTGGGGGCAGGACGACACGAGCTTTCTTGCGCATGGGATTGAGGGCGATGGCGATGCCGGCGGACAGCCGATCTGCCTTGTGGCCAGTGCTGCAAACCCCAATGGCGCGTCATTCCGCTTTCTCGTCGATGGCGCGATGGTTGCAGTCGGAGCGCTGAGCGAAAGCAGTGATTGCCAGAGGGTCAGTGTTCTCCTTGACGGACGTGACAAGGCGGCAATCGACGCTGGCCGCAAGTTATGGCGCGAGGCCCGCGCGGCAGGCGTTGTCGTTCGCTACCAGCGCCAGAATGACAGTGGCGGCTGGAGCGAGGCCACGGCCGCTGCCGCCTAGAACAGGCTGGCATTGACGAGGAAATGTGCCGCGATGGAGGCGGCATAGCCAAGGGCAATGGCCCAGGCCCATTTCAGGTGGCTGGCGAAAGTGTATTTTTCCCGCGCGATGCCCATGAGGGCCACACCCGCTGCCGAGCCGATGGAGAGCAGGCTGCCGCCCACGCCCGCCGTCAGGGTGACAAGCAGCCATTGCCCGTGGCTCATGGCCGGGTCCATCTTGAGCACGGCAAACATGATCGGGATGTTGTCAACGACAGCCGACAGCAAGCCCACTGCTATGTTGGCGATGGTCGGCCCCCAGTTCTCGTAGAAATAGGCATTGGCGAGGGTCAGGTAGCCCATCACGCCGAGGCCGCCCACCGCGAAGATGATTCCGAAGAAGAAGAGAAGTGTATCCCATTCGACGCGCTCCATCTGCTTGAAGGAGTTCAGCACCATGTCGCTGTTCTCGGAACGCTTGCCCTTCTGCTGAAGAACGTAGGACCAGGTTTGCAGATAGCCGAGGCCGAGCATCATGCCGAGTGCCGGCTGAAGCCCGAGGAAATTCTTGAAGGAGATCGCCGTGATGATGGTGAGCGCAAAGAGGATGATGACGCCTGCGCCACCGGGCTTCATCCTGACCTGTTCATCAGATTTCCGCGGAGCATCGCCGGGGATTGCAAAGCTCATGATCACGGCAGGAACCAGCCAGTTCACCAGTGAAGGCACGAAGAGATCAAAGAACTCGAAGAAAGTGACCTTGCCGTGCTGCCAGACCATTAGCGTGGTGATGTCACCGAAGGGCGTGAAGGCACCTCCGGCATTGGCGGCAACGACGATGCTGATGCAGGCGAGCGTGGTGAAACGCAGCGACTGGGCGCCAACGGCCAGGACCACAGAGCCCATGACGAGAGCCGTTGTCAGGTTGTCGAGGACCCCTGACAGCAAGAAGGCGAGGATGCCGGTCAGCCAGAACAACTGGCGATAGCTGAGGCCGCGGCTTGTGAGTTTTCCGCGCAGCACCTCGAAGACGCGTCGCTCCTCAAGGGTGTTCACATAGGTGATGGCGACAAACAGGAACAGGAAGAGCTCGCCATACTCATAGATCGTGTGCTCGGCGGCGAGCTTTGCCGTTTCCGGTGTTCCCGCAGCGGTATAGGCGAGGCCGATCAGGGCCCAGATGAGGCCAGCCGCCATGAGCACGGGCTTGGATTTGCGGAGGTCGAGGGCTTCCTCGAAAATCACCAACACATAGGCAATGGCGAAGAAGGCAAGGGCGAGATAACCCATCCAACTCGTGGTCAGGTCCAGCATGGCGTGCCCTTCAGCCATTGCTCATCTCCTCGTGCAGATCCAACCACAAGGCTTCGTCGCGCGCGAGATCCTCCGCAAGTTTTGTGCGCAGCTTCGCAAAATCGGCGGCCTTCTTTGGCTCCTCGCTGTAGAGGGTGTGGTCGGCGAGGGCCTGGTCGAGGATCGCCAGCTTTTCGTGAAGCTTCTGCATGCGGCCGTCGATTTCGCTGGCCTGGCGTTGCAGGTCCTTGCGCGGGCGCGGCGGTGGCTTTGGCGCCACAGTCACGCCGGCGCTGCCATTGGGAAGGCCCGTGCGATTTCCACGCCGTTCCGAAAGAACGAACTGGGCATAGTCGTCGAGGTCGCCATCAAAGGCCGTGATGGTTCCATCGGCAACGAGCAGCAGCCGGTCGGCGCAGGTTTCAACGATATGCCTGTCGTGGGCAATCAGGATGACGGCGCCCTGATATTCATTGATGGCCTGGATCAGGGCTTCGCGCGAGTCCATGTCGAGATGGTTGGTGGGTTCGTCGAGGATCAGGATGTGCGGGGCGTGGAACGTTGCGAGAAGGAAGAGCAGGCGCGCCTTCTCTCCGCCCGACAACGTGCTGCATTTCGAGTCTGCGAGCGTTGCGCCAAATCCGGCGGCGCCGAGCCTGGCGCGGCGCTGGGCCACCGGCTTGTCAGGCATCAGGCGTGTCACATATTCGAAGGGCGTCTGCTCGTCGGCCAGTTCATCCATCTGGTGCTGGGCGAAGTAACCGATCGACAGCTTGGGAGCCACGACCATGTCACCGGCGAGCGGTTGCAGCTTGCCATCGAGAAGCTTGGCGAAGGTGGACTTGCCATTGCCATTGGCGCCGAGCAGGGCGATGCGGTCATCGGGGTCGATGCGCAGCGTCAGGTTGCGCAGCACCGGCTTTCCCGGGGCATAGCCGACCGAGACGCGATTGATGCTGATGACTGGCGGCGACAACTGCCTTTCGGGATCGGGAAAGCGAAAGGGCACCACATGCTCGTTGGCGATCTCGGCCACCGGCTCAAGGCGCGACAGGGCCTTCAGGCGGCTTTGCGCCTGCCTTGCCTTTGAAGCCTTGTAGCGGAAACGGTCCACGAAGGCCTGCATGTGGGCGCGCTGTTCGTCCTGCTTCTTGCGCATCTTGGCGTTGAGCGCCTGCTTCTCGCGGCGCTGGCGGTCAAAGCTGTCATAGCCGCCCTGGTAGAGCACCAGTTTGCCTTGGTCGACGTGCACGATGCAGGTTGCAACGTCGTTCAGCAGATCGCGATCATGACTAATCAAAACAATGGTATAGGGGTAGGATTTCAAGAATGACTTGAGCCAGATGACGCCCTCCAGATCGAGGTAGTTGGTCGGCTCGTCGAGGAGCAGGACATCAGGCTGCCCGAAGAGGGCGGCAGCAAGTGCGACGCGCATGCGCCAGCCGCCGGAGAGGGCCGAGCAGGGGCCGGCGATCTGGCGCTCGGAAAAGCCAAGACCAGCAAGAATGGCAGAGGCGCGGGCCGGTGCGGAATGGGCGCCAATATCAACAAGGCGCGTCTGGATCTCGGCGATGCGCAGGTCATCACGGGAAGTTTCAGCTTCGGCAAGCAGCGCGGCGCGTTCCTTGTCGCCGGCCAGCACCGTTTCCAGCAGGCTGTCGTCCCCGCCTGGGGCTTCCTGCGCCACGGTGCCGATGCGGGCGTTACGGGGCATGCCTATGTCGCCGGTTTCCGGCGCCAGGTCGCCCAGGGCCAAGCGGAAAAGGGTTGATTTGCCAATGCCGTTGCGGCCCACCAGGCCGGCCCGGTGACCGGTCGGAATGGTGACGCTGGCGCCATCGAAAAGCAGCCTTGAGCCAATCCTGTAGGTGAGATTCTTCACTTGCAGCATGGCAGGCTGGATAGACGCTCTGCGCAGTCGCAGCAAACCAATTGACGAGAGCCATGTTGCGGTGCACAAGCCTTGAGGTACGCCCATCAGCAGCCTGCACAGATGAACATACAGACCCAGTCGATCTTCGAGGACACGTCCTACATCGACAGCATCACCGAGACGCTGCGCGACTTGCTGCGCCAGGTAATCAAGCAGCACGAACCTTCTGTGCTCACCATTCTCGACGATCCCGACATGGCTTCCGGCATTCCCGAGCACCTGGTCGAGCATGCCCTGCAGGTCATTGGCATCTGGCTGCAACTCATGAACATCGCCGAGGAAAATGCCTCGATGCGGAATCGCCGTGAAATCGAGCGCCAGGGCGGGCCCGATGAGGTGATCGGTTCATTCTCGCATGCGCTGGGGCAGGCAGCAGCACTTGGCATCGCGCCAGAAATGGTGGGCGAGGTCCTGACCAATCTCGATGTCGGCCCCACCATTACGGCCCACCCGACGGAAGCGAAGCGCGTCACCGTTCTTGAAATCCACCGGCGCATCTATCTCAAGCTCTATGAACTCGAGAGCCCGCGCTGGACGCCGCGTGAGCGGCAGGCATTGCTTGCTGCGTTGAGAAATGAAATCGATCTACTCTGGTTGACGGGAGAAGTCCGCCTCGAAAAGCCGAGCGTCGAAAGCGAAGTGGCCTGGGGACTTTATTTCTTCCGTGAGACATTGTTCGATCGGACACCGGCACTGTGCGAGGGACTGCGCGCTGCGCTGCATCGGCATTATCCGGAACTCAATCATGATGTCAGGCCGCCGCTCTCCTATGCGTCGTGGATTGGTGGTGATCGCGACGGCAACCCCTTTGTCACAGTCGGGGTGACGCGGCGAGCGCTTCAGCAGAACATGGCAGCAGCACTGGAGCGGGTGTGCAGGCGCCTTCTCGACCTTGCGCAACTGATCTCGCTGAGCAGCGTCGAGATCCAGCCGCCGGTGGCGTTCAAGGAACTGCTGGAAGAGCAACTGGCGCTGTCTGGCAGCAGGGTTGCGATTCTCAGCCGCAACCCGAACGAGCCGTTCCGGCAATTCTTCTCCGCCTTGTTACTGCGCACGCAGGCGCTTTCAGGTGAGAACGGCGCCACGCCGTTCAAGAATGTCTCGGAACTCGAAGACCTGTTGAAGCAGTCCGAACTGGCGCTGGTGGAGATGAAAACCGGCGGGCTTGCCAGCCAGTATGTGCGGCCGGTGCGCTGGGAGGTTCAGATCTTCGGCTTCCGGACGGCAAGCCTCGACCTCCGGCAGAACAGCACGATCGTCAATCGCGTGCTGCAGGAGGTGTGGAAGAAGCTCAACCCGCTGGCCAGTGCCGCTGGTCCGGCACCGGGCGAGCCCGCCTGGAGTGCCTGGCTCAAGGAAGAACTTGAAAAGCCCATGGGGTTCCTGCCGCGCTTCCAGGGCATGAGCGAAGAGGGCGCCGAACTGCTCGGCCTCCTCGACTTGGTGAGAGAGACCCTGGACGGACCTGATCCTGCGGCTATCGGGGCCTTCATCCTGTCGATGACGCAAAGTGCCGATGACATTCTTGGCGTTTATCTGCTGGCCAAACTGTGTGGACTTTTTGCAGACCCGACGGCGCGCGAAACCTGCCGGCTGCGCATCGTGCCGCTGTTCGAGACCATCGAAGACCTGCGGGCTGGCCCTGCCATCATGCGCGACCTGCTGACGACACCCGTGGCGCGCTCTTCGGTTGCTGCACAAGGCGGGGCGCAGGAAATCATGCTGGGCTATTCTGACTCGAACAAGGATGGCGGCTTTTTCTGCGCCAGCTTTGAATTGTTCGAGGCGCAGCGCGGCCTCGTGGCGATCGGACGCGAGCTTGGCGTGCCGGTGCGTTTCTTCCACGGCCGCGG
The DNA here is from genome assembly GCA_964620785.1 of uncultured Aestuariivirga sp. Taxonomy (GTDB): domain Bacteria; phylum Pseudomonadota; class Alphaproteobacteria; order Rhizobiales; family Aestuariivirgaceae; genus Aestuariivirga. Next base: position 15,380 of record CAZUKI010000001.1, on the reverse strand, counting down.
CGGCTCGGTGTCGCGTGGTGGTGCGCCGACGGGCCGCGCCATTGCCGCCCAGCCGGTGGGATCGATCGGCGGGCGCATGCGGGTGACGGAGCAGGGTGAAGTTGTCTCGCTCAAATTTGCAAACCGCGGCACAGCGCTCAACAATCTCGAAGTCCTTACGTCCAGTGTTCTCCTGCACACGCTGAAGTCAACGCGTGAGCATGGCCAGAAGCTCATTCCTGAACACCAGCAGGCAGTCGAGGATGTGGCGCGGCTATCCTACCGCGCCTATCGCAAACTCGCCGAAGATCCCTCGCTTCTCGAATATTTCCAGGTGGCAAGTCCGGTCGAGGAGCTGGCGCTGCTCAAGATCGGATCGCGGCCATCGCGGCGCTTCGGGGCAAAAGGCATTTCAG
>CAZUKI010000001.1:9329-14885 GCA_964620785.1 uncultured Aestuariivirga sp. | reverse complement strand
CTGCTCAAGATCGGATCGCGGCCATCGCGGCGCTTCGGGGCAAAAGGCATTTCAGACCTGCGGGCCATCCCCTGGGTTTTTGCATGGAGCCAGAACCGTCACCTGCTGACCGGCTGGTATGGTCTTGGCTATGCGCTCGATGACTTCCTCGCGGCGCGCGGCGCACAGGGGCTGAAGCTGCTGCGTGAGATGTTCCTGAAGTCGCCGGGCTTTAGGCTGGCGGTCGATGAGGTTGAAAAGTCCCTCTACCTCGCGGACATGGATGTGGCCGAACGTTATGCGGCGCTGGTTGCGGACCGGGTTGGCGCCGAGCGCCTCTATGCGTTGATCCGGCATGAGCACAAGCGCACTTCCAAGGTGATGATGGAACTGGCGGGATCGAAGATCCTTTGCGAGCGCTTCCAGGGTTTCCGGCGGCGTTTTGACCGGGTGCGCCCGATGGTTGACCAGGCGAACCGCTGGCAGGTGCAATTGCTGCGGCAGACGCGTGAAGCCAAGGGCAGGGAAGCACTCAACATGCCGCTGCTTGCCACCATGAACTGCGTTGCTGCGGGCCTCGGCTGGACGGGCTAGCTAGCTAGGCTTCCGACTCGCAGACGGCACTCAGCTTATTGCCGTCAGGATCGCGCACATAGCAGGAATAGAAATTCTCGTGATAGGGCCTGAGGCCCGGCGCACCATCGTCCCTGCCGCCATTGGCAATGGCTGCCGCATGAAAAGCGTCAACGGCGGCGTGGGAGGGAGCGGTGAAGGCGACGAGTGTGCCATTGCCCCAGGTCGCGGGATAATCGAGAAAGGGTTTCACGACGTAGAAGAAGCGGGCCCGCGTCCTGCCATCGGGCAGCGCAAGGCCATAACCAAGTTCACCGTCGCTGGTGACCGAGCGGACCATGCCGATACTGGCGAGCACCGCATCATAGAAAACTTGCGCGCGCTTCAAGTCATTGCTGCCGAGGGTGACGTAGTGAAGCATGTTCGGCTAATTCTCCTTTGGTCCCAGATGGTGCGTTCCCCGGATGGCGGCCAGTTCAAACTGCCTCTGGCGTTCGCGGTTCGAGGACAACTGCGTTTCGCTGAGTTGCGCTGCGCAGGCCGGACAGCAAACACCTTCCTCATATAGAGGCGAGCGCCTGTCCTCTGCCGAAACAGGCATGAGGCAGCCGTGGCAAATGGAAAAATCCAGGGGCTTCAGGCCATGGCCGACCGCGACACGCCCGTCGAAGACAAAGCAGCCGCCCTGCCAGCGGCTTTCGGCAGGAGAGATGTCCTCGAGATATTTCAGGATGCCGCCCTTCAGGTGATAGACCTTCTCGAAACCTTCGAGGCGCATGAAGCTGGTGGCCTTCTCGCAGCGGATGCCGCCGGTGCAGAAGAGCGCGATCTTCCTGTCCTTCATGCCGGCGAGATTGTTGCGGACCCAATCTGGAAATTCACCGAAACTGCTGGTGCCGGGGTCGATGGCGCCAGCAAAGGTTCCGACGCGATACTCATAGTCGTTGCGGGTATCGACCAGGACGACATCGGGATCGGCGAGAAGGGCGTTCCAGTCATTCGCCTCGACATAGTCACCGACAATCCGGTTGGGATCGGCGGGGACATCACCGATTGTGACGATTTCCTTCTTGAGGCGGACCTTGAGCCGCAGGAACGGCTGGTCCTCTGCTTCCGAATATTTGCGGTCGAGTTCGGGAAGGCCGCAAATCCGGACGATGTCAGAGAGGGCCTGCTCGATGCCATGTGGCGTTCCGGCGAGCGTGCCGTTGACGCCTTCGCCGGCCAACAGAACAGAACCCTTGACGCGGTGGGCGCGCAGCGCTGCAATCAGCGGTTCGCGCAACGACGCCGGGTCTTCCAGCCTGTGAAACTTGTAGAAAGCCGCAACCTTGAACATGCGCCGTCCTTTCGGCGCGTTGTGGCTAGAAATCAAGGCCATCACAGGCGCTTGCAAAACTTCGATATTTTCGCTTCTATGAGGACAGAGGCTTCACCTCAACCAGATGCCAAAACGGAGTAACACCATGGCCATCACCAAACGCCTTCTCCTCGCCGCAGCTGCGGTATTCGCGCTGGCAGCACCCGCTGCCGCCGCGAACATGATCGGAAACTGCGAAGTTTCGGGCGAGAAGGGGTCCATCCCCATTGCCAACCCGGCCAAGCCGGGCCAGTTCACGGTCCTTACTTCGCTGCCAGCGCCGATCTGGTGGAATGGTGATGCCGTCGAGAACGTGAAGGACGGCATGGAATACTGCATGGCCGCCGAGATTGCCTGGCGGGCTGGTTACGACAAGATGGAAGTCATCAACACGTCCTGGGAAGCCTTCATCGGCAACCAGGTGACCGGATATGATGTGGGCTTTGCCCAGACCTCCATCACCGAAGAGCGCAAGAAGGTGTTTGATTTCACGACGCCTTACTTCAACTCGGACATGGGCGTCATTGCCCGCGCCGATGCGCCTGTCGATGAAAAGTCGATCAAGACCGTGAAGGTCGGTATCCAGCAGGGCACCACCGGCGCGACCTTCGCGCAGGAAACGCTCGGCCTGAAGGACGCGCAAGTGTTCGCGGACCAGCCGGAAATGTTTGCGGCGCTCCGCGCTGGCCAGGTCGATGCGGCGATCACCGATACCTCGATCACGCTGGCTGAAGAAAAGGCCACCGAAGGCAAGTCCAAGGTGATGGGCCAGTATAAGACCGGCGAGACCTATGGCGGCATCATGGTCAAGGGCAACGCCAACAACGAGATCGTCAGCAAGATCATCCAGGCGATGGTTGACGACGGCACGATCGCCAAGCTCGGCGGCAAGTATCTGGCCGCTGGCTGGGGCAAGGACCCTGCCTCGATCCCCTACTTCAACCCCTGATCCTGAACAGAGGCCGCCCCGAAAGGGCGGCCTCACTCCTGTCTAGAAGTTCAGTGCGCCGAGGCCCTCGTTTTCTTCAGGGCGCACCGGAGTGGCAAGCTCGATGACCTCCCCCTCCATTTCCGTTCCCCGACCGCCCTTTGCCTGGGCAAATGCAGCTTTGCTGTTTGCGGCGCTTTGCGTCACGGCGACCATCGGCGCAAGCCGCATGGTTGATGTTGCCATCGTTGATCTGGGCGCCAGCAGCAGTTTCTGGCGGATCGTATTCCTGCTTGCAATCGCAGTGACGGCGCTGCTGTTCTGGCCCGCCATCAAGGCCTGGCGGCTGTCACGGGACGCCGCACAGGCGCGTGCGCGGAACGATGCCGTGCAGGCGCGCATCGCGGTTGCTGCATCGAAGGACCAGGCGGCGCTGACCTTTGGCTGGGGCGTTTTTGTGCTCCTGGTGCTCGGCTTCATCTGCTTCATCTTCATGAACAATGTGGCCGTTGGCCGGACCTTCTTCATGTTGCCGCTGCTCATGGAGAAGTGGTGGCAGGTGGCACAGAAATTCATCACCGTGAACATCGTCACCTTCATGGTGGCGGAAGCGCTGGTGCTGGTCTGGGGCCTCGTCGTGGCGCTGGCGCGGATGATGCCGGGCCCGGCGGGGAGGCCCATCCGTTTTCTTGCAACGCTCTATTGCGATGTGTTTCGCGGCCTGCCGGCAATCGTCACACTTTACCTCATCGGTTTCGGCATTCCGACCAGCGGCCTTCCCGAACTGATCATTCCCTGGTTCTACAGTTTCTTCACCGACACTTCGCAGATGGATGTGCGCACCCTGCGTGACATCTCGCGCATCCCGGTCATGTACTGGTGCATCCTGGCACTAACCCTGACTTATGGTGCCTATGTGGCCGAGGTCTATCGGGCCGGCATTGAAAGCATTCACTGGAGCCAGGTTTCGGCGGCCCGTTCACTCGGCCTCTCGCATTTGCAGACCATGCGCTATGTGGTGGTTCCGCAGGCTGTGCGCCGCGTGGTGGCGCCGCTTCTCAACGACTTCATCGGCCTGCAGAAGGATACGGCACTGGTGCAAATTCTCGGTCTTGTCGACAGCTTCAACCAGGCGCGCGGCATTGCCGCCAACGCCTTCAACCTGTCGGCCGTCACGATTGTGGCGATCCTCTTCGTGCTGGTCACCATTCCGCAGGCGCGCCTTGTCGATTGGCTGGCCGAGCGTGATGCGGCCCGCATGAAAGCGGGAGGTTGAGACGATGGCCTTCCTCGAACTTCTCGATGTTCACAAGTTTTTCGGCCCGGTGCATGTGCTGCGCGGCCTCAACCTGTCTGTGAAGGAGCATCAGGTTGTCTGCCTCATCGGCCCGTCCGGCTGCGGCAAGTCAACGCTGCTGCGCTGCATCAACCAGCTTGAACCCATCCAGGGCGGAGAAATCCGGCTGATGGACGACCGCGTCTCGGGGCCGGGCGTTGACGTAAATCGTTTGCGGCAACAGGTCGGCATCGTGTTCCAGAGCTTCAACCTGTTTCCGCACATGACCGTTCTCGACAATGTGACGCTGGCGCCGCTGAAGGTTTTGGGTCAGGCGCGGGCCGAGGCCGAGGACAAGGCCATGCAACTGCTCAAGCGCATCGGCATGGACCACAAGGCCAAGGATTTTCCAGACCGGCTTTCCGGCGGCCAGCAGCAGCGCGTGGCAATCGTGCGGGCGCTTGCCATGGAGCCGAAGGTGATGCTGCTCGACGAGATCACCTCGGCGCTCGATCCGGAACTGGTGTCGGAGGTTCTCAACATCGTGCGCGACCTGGCCAAGCAGGGCATGACCATGCTGCTTGCCACCCATGAAATGGGCTTTGCCCGGGAAGTCTCGTCCAAGGTGTGCTTCCTGCACGAGGGCGTGGTGCATGAGGAGGGGCCGCCAGAGCAAATCTTCGGTGACCCGAAGAATGAGCGGACGCGCGGCTTCCTGAAGCGGATTATCGAGGCGGGGCGGCTTTAGTCGTCAGGCGTAGCGGGCAAAAACCTCGCGCGAGCCATCCTTGCGGAAGAGAATGACCTCATAGGCTTCCTGGCCCGCACCTTCCATGCCGGGCGAGCCACCTGGCATTCCCGGCACGGCAAGCCCTGTGGCATCCGGCTTTTCCGCAAGCAGGCGCTTGATATCTGCGGGAGGCACATGGCCCGTAACTGAATAGCCGCCGATCACCCCTGCGTGGCAGCCCCTAAGGTCGGCAGGAATATTGCTGGCGGCCTGGAAGGCATCGAGATCGTCACTGTCGCGCATGTCGATGGGAAACCCGGCTTCGGTCATCTGCTTGCCCCAGGCTTCACAGCAGGTGCAGCCCGGATTGCGGTAAAACACGGTTGCCGGGCTTGCGGCGGGCAGTGTTGCGGGGAAGGTGCAGGCGGCGGCAAAGCCTGCCGCGCCGGTCAAGAACATGCGGCGTTTCAATGTCGATTTCATGCAACTTTTTCCTTCTGTGGGTTGCACGGCGAGCCCGCGGACTCGGCGCAAGTCATTGATATCCGTTCATCTCCGGTTCAGCAATGTGGCGAAGGGGCCATTATCGGCTCATAGTTCCGCCCAACTGGCTTGCCATATGCTGGCCACTCATTGCGAGTCGGAGGATGGCATGAAGAAGAATTTCTGGGCGGCAAGTGCTGTGGCGCTTGCCCTGTTTACAACTGGCG
>CAZUKI010000001.1:0-9229 GCA_964620785.1 uncultured Aestuariivirga sp. | reverse complement strand
GAACAGGTTCAGGCCGTCCTGGCCGATGGCCGCGCACCGGCCGAGCTTTCCGTTGAAGAACTGAAGGCGCGCCAGCAGACGGCGCGAAAGTTCTCGCGCGATGAAAAATTGCCCGATGACGTGCGCCAGAAGCTTGCCGAGATCAGCAAGCAGGCCCGCCAGGAAATCATGAGCCGTGAAGCTGCTGCCCAGCAACCGGCACAGCAAGAGCAGGCACCCGCCGCCGAGGCGCCCGCTGAACAGGCTCCGGCAGAACAGGCGCCTGCGGAGCAGGCTCAGCAGCCGGCACCAGATGCAACGCCGCCGGTTGACCAGTCTGCCGGTGGCAACGAGCCTGCAACGCCGCCGGCGGAACAGCCCGCAGCGGGGGCCGCAGGTGAGCAGCCTGCCGCTCCGGTAGCGGACAAGGCGCAGGTGCAGCAGCTTGACGGAAACCAGGGCGACCCTGAGCTTGAAGCCAAGGCCAAGCTGTTGCTGGACGACGGCACCGCCGCCGACCAGCTTGATGACGAGAAGCTGCGGCAGCGCCTTGAAGACATGCGTGGCGTGATGGAATCGAACAAGCTGTCGCGCGATACGGAGCGGGCGCTGCGCAAGAAGTTGCGCGCCGACCGTCAGGTGCTGCGTGAACGCCTTGCCAAGGTGAAGGCCGAAGAAGAAGCCAAGGCAGCCGCCGAGGCTGCGGCTAAGGCCGCCGAACAGGGCAAGACCGACAGCGCCGAAGCTGGCGTTGACAAGAAGCCCGGCGCTCCAGTCATCACTGACGAAACGCCGCGCCGGAAGGTGCTGCTTGACCGCAGGCCGTCTGACGAACTGGATGACAATGAACTTCGCATCCGCATCAGGATCTACCGCGACTTCGAGCAGGACCCCTCTTACCAGGACTTCGACGAAGAGCAGCGTGGCTACTGGCGCGATACGGTGCGCCGCGACCGTGAACGGCTGCGTTACCGCATGGAAGAAGAACGCAACATCCGCCGCGTGCGGCTCGATGACGAGACCGACTACGAAGGAATCGACATCAACGACGAAAACTACGGCAGCTATGACGACTATGGTGATGACGTCTTTGCGGCTGAAGTCGATGACAGCGAGATCGAGAAAGTGCTGGTCGCGCCGCCTCGGAAGAAAGTGCGCCGCGTCGCCTCCGTGCAGGACATCGAGGACAACCCTGATGTCCGCAATTCCCTGCGCAGGATCGAGATCGACACCATCCATTTCGGTTTCAATGAATCCTTCGTGCGCGAGGAGGAGATCGACTCCCTCGATGGCATTGCCCAGGTGATCGAAAAGGTTCTGCGCAAGTATCCGCGCGAAGTGTTCCTGATCGAGGGCCACACCGATGCCGTTGGCTCGGATGCCTACAACAACAAGCTTTCCAAGGCCCGCGCCGAGGCGGTGAAGAAGGCGCTGTCGTCCTTCTACCTCATTCCCTCCCGCAACCTGGAGACCGCCGGGCTTGGCGAGCGTTACCTCAAGATCCCGACGGCCGAAGCGGAAGCCGAGAACCGCCGGGTTTCGATCAGCCGGGCCACCTCGGTCCTGGGTGAGGCCGCCGACCAGTAGTCCGGCAGCCACGGCTTGCAGTCTTGCATGGGCGCTGCTAATTGCGGCGCCCATTCACTTGTCGAGGACACCATGGCCGTTGAACGCACCTTTTCCATCATCAAGCCGGACGCCACGCGGCGCAACCTGACCGGCGCCATCAATGCCAAGATCGAAGGCACGGGCCTTCGCATCATCGCCCAGAAGCGCGTGAAGTGGAAACAGGCGGACGCCAAGAAGTTCTATGCCGTCCATGCCAAGCGCCCCTTCTACAAGGACCTCGTGAAGTTCATGACCTCCGGCCCCATCGTGGTGCAGGTGCTGGAAGGCCAGAATGCCGTTGCCAAGTACCGCGACGTGATGGGCGCAACCAACCCCGCCAACGCTGCTCCCGGCACGATCCGCAAGGAATTTGCGGAATCGATCGAGGCCAACTCCGTGCATGGTTCCGACAGCCCCGAGAACGCCAAGAAGGAAATCAAGCAGGTGTTCAAGGCCTCGGAAATCGTGGGATGATGACGCGGCCATTTCGCGTTGCACTGGCGGTGGGGGCCTATGTGGCCTTCATCGTGCTGGTCAACTGGCTGTTCATTCCCGAGAACCTGATCGAGGGCGTCACGCAGTGGACGACCTCCGGCTGGTTCGGCACTTTCTACCTTGCCAATCTCATTGTCGGCTTCGTGTTCGTGCTGCGCGACTATGCGCAGCGCGAGATCGGCCACAAGGTGCTTTTGGCAACGCTGTTTGCTGGCCTGCCAGTCTGGTACTTCGCGGGTCCAGGCCTGGCGATTGCCAGCCTCACGGCTTTCGCGCTGTCGGAAATGACCGACTGGGGCGTCTATTCCTTCACGCGGCGGCCCCTACAGAACCGCATCCTGCTGTCTTCGCTGATTGCCGTTCCAGTTGATACGCTGGCCTTCCAGTATCTTGCAGGCTACCTGACGCCAGCCGCCTTCGTCACGGAAGTGCTGTCCAAGGCGGTGGGTGTGGCCATCGTGTGGTACCTGCTCAGGCTGCGGTTTGGAAACCGGGAAGCGGCCTTAGCTGGCTGATTGCGGCTTTTTCGCCTTCGGCGGCATGACGGGCAGGCTGTTTGCAACCTTTTCCGCGAGGTCGTGGTTGAAGGTGCCGCGCATGGCGATGTCGATGGCATTGTCCTTCTGCATGAGATGCTTCAGTGCGTCGGCGTTCCACGCAATCGCTTCGGCTTCCGGATCCAGTGTCACGGTGCCTGATGCCGCTGAAGCGTTGAGGAAGGCAATCTCGCCAAGAAACTGGCCGGCCTGCAGCTTTCTTTCCGTGCCACCCTTGTTGAGCGAGGCTTCGCCCCTGAGCAGATAGAACAGGTCAGTTGGCCTGCTTCCTTCGACGATGAGTGGCTGTCCGGTTGCTGAAATGCGCCGTGAATTCCTTATCAGGCGCCGGAACTGGCCCGGGGCCAATACGCTGATCTTGCTGTAGAGCCCGCGCAGATCCTTTGGAATGCCGAAATCGATCATGCCGCCGAACACCAGCAGGATCATGACCACATTGGCGATGAACGACAGAACCTTCCAGAACAAGGGGTCAAACTGGGGGCCACCTGGAACAGCAAAATGGTAGAGCGCCTGGAGAAAGAGGCTGGCCGCCATCAGAAGGCGAAGCTGCATCTGGTCCTTGAGCAGGAAGGCAAGGAACGACATCAGGTTGGAAACGTGGAACAGGATGAAGAATATCTGCTCAGGTGTCATGGCGGGCACCTTACCGATAGTGCCTGTCCCACCAATCCGCGGTGCGGAACCAGGCGCCGACGAGCGGCAGGAACCAGGGGTTCCCATTGTAGAGAAGATGCGTTGGGAACTCCTCGCGGTCGAAGGCGATCTGGCGATTGGACTTGCCCATCGCCTTCAATGCCGTCTGGCGTCCGAGATAGCTCATCATGGCGATGCCGGAGCCATTGCAGGCCAGCGCAAAATGCAGGCCCTGGCGCTTGCCCATATGCGGAAGTTCATCAAGCGCGAAGGCAACGTTGCCGGTCCAGGCATGGGTGATCTTGATGCCCTTCAACTGCGGGAAGCGATCGGTCATGAAACGATAGAGCAGGGGAGCGGTTTCCACCGGATCGGTGAAGCCGAACTTGGCGCGGCCGCCAAAGATGAGGCGCTTGCCGTCCGGCGACAGGCGGTAATAGGTCAGCACACGGCGCGTGTCGGCAAAGGCGCGGTTCTTGGGGCTGATGGACTGGGCGAGGCCTTCCGGCAGTTCTTCGGTCGCGATGATGTAGGAACCCACCGGGACGACGCGACGCTTGAGGTCTGGCGTGATGTCGCCTGTGTAGCCGTTGGTGGCGATGATCACCTGTCCGGCGCGGATCGTGCCGCGCGGCGTCTTTACCTGCCAGGTTCCGCCGCTTTCCTGCGAAAGCCCGGTGACGGGCGTGTTGGAGGCAATGGAAACGCCGGCCCGCGTGGCAAGGTCGAGCAGACCCTTGAAGTAGAGCGCCGGGTGAATGTGGGCGGCACGCGCGACGGCCATGCCGCCGTAATAGTAGTCGGAGCCAATTTCCTCGCGCTGGCGCTCACGCGGCACAAGGACTGCGCCGGATTGTGCCTCGGCGTTGAGGGTGTCGATCTTCTTTGCCATCGCATCGAAGTGCGAACGGCTCCAGGCACCGAGGAAGTAGCCGCTCTTGGTCCAGCCACAATCGATGTGGTTTTCCGTAACGACAGTCTCGATGTGGGTGAAGGCATCAACGGCGTCGTTGAGGAAGGGACGCGCCTCTTCGGGTGTCAGGGCACGATTGAGGATGCGCTTGCCGACATTGACGCCACCCGAAACCTGGCCGCCATTGCGCGTTGAACCGCCGAAGCCCGGCTCTGCGGCATCCAGCACGATGCACTCCGTGCCGAGCTTTGCCAGTTCGATGGCCGCGTTGAGGCCGGCATAGCCCGCGCCCACGATGGCAACCGGCACGTCAGCGGGCAGGGCCACCTCTGGCAGCCGCTGTGGCTCATAGGCTTCCCACCAGTAAGGCCTGGCCTTGAAACCGGAATGAAAAATTGAATGATTTGAGGTGCTAGACCAGAGCATTTAAACGAACATTAGATGCCAAAAACGTGTCTGGGCAACCCCCTCGACCTTTTGCCGCAGATAACCTAGTTTGGCGGCACTATTGAAAGGCCGGGAACCATGCGATTCTTGAAACTACTCTCCTTGACACTTCCGTTGGCGTTCATCTTGCTCGGAGCGGCGACATCCGCTGATGCGCAGCGCGTCGATATCATCATCAGCAAGCTTGGACAGAAGATGACCGTCAAGGTTGATGGCCGGACCGAATATGTCTGGCCGGTGTCCACGGGGGCTGCCGGCTATGACACGCCAAGCGGCCAGTTCCGGCCCTTCCGCATGGAAGCAGACCATTTCTCGAAGGAATGGGACGATGCGCCGATGCCACATTCCATCTTCTTTACCGCGCAGGGCCACGCCATCCACGGCAGCTTCCACGTCAAGAGCCTGGGGCGCCGTGCCAGCCACGGTTGCGTGCGGCTTGCGCCGGACAACGCAACCATCCTGTACGGCCTGGTGGGTGATGCCGGACTCGGCAACACCAGCGTGACCATCAAGGGTGGCTTCTTCGATTTCGGTTACAAGCCGCGGCGCAGCTTTGCCTCCATCGGTGAGGAAATCGACAAGACCATCACCAAGAAGGTTTCGAAACCGTGGTGGAACCTGAAGGCTAGCCCGAAGAAGAAGGCCAGCACGGCCAAGCCGAAGGACACCATGAAGCCCGCCAAGGTCGCTGACAAATGCCTGACCAAGGATGGCAAGAAGACCTGCAAGAAGCCGGTTCAGGTTTCCGCCGACGAACAAGGCTGATCCCGCCGAAACTTGACAAATCGGGCTCTCCATGCGCTTTAGCGCGGATTCTTTCAGGATTTCCGCGCTATGAGCCATCGTTACCGCAGCCACACCTGTGGCGCCCTTCGCCTTGACAACGCCGGCGGCGAAACCCGCCTTTCAGGCTGGGTGCATCGCGTGCGCGACCACGGTGGCGTGCTCTTCATCGACCTGCGCGACCACTATGGCGTGACACAGGTGGTTGCGGACCCGGATTCGGCTGCCTTCAAGGTGGCCGAGACTCTCCGTTCCGAATGGGTCGTGAAGGTTGATGGCAAGGTGCGCAAGCGCCCGGCGGGCACCGAGAATGCCGACATGCCAACGGGCCTTGTCGAAGTCTATGCAACCGAGATTGAAGTGCTGTCGCAGGCGGCGGAGCTGCCGCTGCCGGTGTTCGGTGACACAGAGTATCCCGAAGACATCCGCCTCAAGTATCGCTTCCTCGACCTGCGGCGCGACCGCATCCACGGCAACATCATGAAGCGCGGGCAGATCATCGATTCACTGCGCCGTCGCATGAAGGAGCAGGGCTTCTTCGAGTTCCAGACGCCCATTCTCACGGCCTCCTCCCCAGAGGGTGCGCGCGACTACCTGGTGCCGAGCCGCGTTCATCCGGGCCAGTTCTACGCGCTGCCGCAGGCGCCGCAGCAGTTCAAGCAGCTCATCATGATGTCCGGCTTCGACCGCTACTTCCAGATCGCTGCGTGTTTCCGCGACGAGGACGCCCGCGCCGACCGTTCGCCCGGCGAGTTCTACCAGCTCGACATCGAAATGAGTTTCGTGACGCAGGAAGACGTCTTCAATGCCGTCGAGCCGGTGCTGCGCGGGGTGTTCGAGGAGTTCGGCGGTGGCCGGGCTGTCACCCAGAAGTTCCCGCACATTGCCTACAAGGACGCGGTGCGCTGGTATGGCACCGACAAGCCGGACCTGCGCAATCCGATCAAGATGCAGGCCGTGACGGAACATTTCGCGGGCTCGGGCTTCAAGGTGTTCGCCGGAATGATCGCCGCCGACCCCAAGGTCGAGGTGTGGGCCATCCCCGTGAAGGGCGGCGGCTCACGCGCCTTCTGCGATCGCATGAATTCCTGGGCGCAGCAGCAGGGCCAGCCGGGCCTGGGCTATGTGTTCTGGCGCGAAGGCGAAGAGGGTGGCGCTGGCCCCATCGCCAAGAACATCGGCGCCGACCGGACAACCGCCATCAAGGACCAGCTTGGCCTTGGCGTTGGCGATGCCGCCTTCTTCGTGGCGGGTGTTCCTTCCAAGTTCTACAAGTTCGCGGGCGAGGCCAGGACACGGGCCGGCGAAGAAATGAACCTCATCAGCAAGGGCACGTTCGAGTTCTGCTGGATTGTCGATTTCCCCATGTATGAGTGGAACGAGGACGAAAAGAAGATCGATTTCTCGCACAATCCTTTCTCCATGCCGCAGGGCGGCCTTGAAGCGCTGGAGACGAAGGACCCGCTGACCATCAACGCCTATCAGTATGATATCGTCTGCAACGGCGTTGAACTGTCATCGGGTGCCATCCGGAACCATAGGCCGGACATCATGAAGAAGGCCTTCGAGATTGCTGGCTACCCCGAGGAAGTGATCCTCGAGAAGTTCGGCGGTATGTACCGGGCCTTCCAGTATGGCGCGCCGCCGCATGGTGGCATCGCGCCGGGCGTTGACCGCATCGTCATGCTGTTGTGCGACGAGCCCAATATCCGCGAGGTCGTGCTGTTCCCCATGAACCAGCAGGCCCAGGACCTGCTGATGGGGGCGCCATCGGCGGTTTCGGCCAAGCAGCTGCGGGAACTTCACATCCGCCTGAACCTGCCGGAAGCGAAGTCTTAACAATATTGAGGAATCGTCGCTGCCCGGCTATCCCCTGCGTGGGGCTCGATTCAACTTTGGGGTAATCTGACATGCGGACATTTACTGCGGCCTTGCTTGTTGCCGTTTTCGCTCTCACCTGCGCCGTGCCGCCTGCCGTCCAGGCAGCGACACCAGACAAGGAAGAGCAACTGCTGCTGAAGAAGAAAAAGAAGCTTGCGGCGGAAGTGAAGCAGAAGGCCGAGGCCGTCAAAAAGCTGGAAGCCAAGAAGCTTGCAGCCAAGAAGCAGCAGGCGAAGGACAAGCAACTTGCCGCCGCCGGCACGCGCAAATGCAGCGGCCTGATGCAGTGCCTGTTCGGCGTGAAGCGCGGTGTGCGAGTCGAGCGCGATAACAATGTCCAGAATGCCTCCTTCGCAGGCAACACCAACGTCTTTTCCAAGAAGTCGCGCAAGACGGTGGATTGGTCCGAAAGCAAATATGCGCCCGGCACGCTCATCGTGAGGACGCCGGAACGTGCCCTCTATTATGTTCTCGAGGACGGCAAGGCGATCCGCTACTCGGTCGGCGTTGGCCGCGAAGGCTTCCAGTGGAACGGCAGTTCGAAGATCGTGTCCAAGCAGGAATGGCCATCGTGGACGCCGCCCAAGGTGATGATCGAGCGTGAAGCGGCCAAGGGCCACTACATTCCGGCCTTCATGGAAGGTGGTCCCGGCAACCCGCTGGGCGCACGCGCACTTTACATTGGCGGTTCGATCTTCCGCGTCCATGGCACCAACAACGAGGCGTCCATTGGTGGCGCCGTTTCGTCCGGCTGCATCAGGATGATGAATGCCGATGTCATTGATCTCTATGAGCGGGTCAAGATCGGCTCGCCCATCTACGTCTATCAATAAGAATTCACGGCTTGAAAGCGGGCCCGCCCAAAAAGCGGGCCTTTTTCTTGTCCTGAAACAAGGGCCTGCAATCTGCAGGCCGGTTCTGTGGCAAGTCCAGGCTGGCTTTTTCGACACTTGACCGGGACCGCCGCAATGGGCATGAGCGGCCCGTTGACAGACTGATTTGGCCTACCCGCGTGCGTGTGCGGGAGTGGGCAGGAGGACAAGATGATTGCAGTGACGTTTCCGGATGGTGCTTCCCGGTCCTATGAAAAGGGCACCACGCCAGCGCAGATTGCTGGTTCAATCTCAAAATCACTGGAGAAGAAGGCCGCAGCAGCCGTCGTGGACGGCAAGCTTGCCGACCTTTCCGAACCGCTTGAGCGGGATGTGAAACTTGAGCTGATCGGCCGCGATGATCCGCGTGCGCTGGAACTGATCCGCCATGATGCCGCGCATGTGCTGGCAGAAGCGGTGCAGGAGCTTTTCCCCGGCACGCAGGTGACGATTGGCCCGGTCATCGAGAATGGCTTCTACTACGATTTCTTCCGCAACGAGCCGTTCACGCCCGCGGATTTTCCGGCGATCGAGAAGAAGATGCGCGAGATCATCCAGCGCGACAAGCCGTTCACGCGCTCGGTCAAGAGCCGCGAGGCGGCGAAGGATTTCTTCCGCGCCAAGGGCGAGAATTTCAAGGTCGAGCTGGTTGATGCCATTCCCGGCAACGAGGACATCAAGTTCTATGACCAGGGCGGCTGGATCGACCTCTGCCGCGGACCGCACATGAATTCGACGGGCAAGGTCGGCAATGCCTTCAAGCTGATGAAGGTCGCCGGAGCCTATTGGCGCGGCGATGCCAAGAACCCGATGCTGACGCGCATCTATGGCACGGCATGGGCGAATGACGCCGACCTGAAGGCCTATGTGACGGCACTGGAAGAGGCAGAGAAGCGCGACCACCGCAAACTCGGCCGCGAGATGGACCTGTTCCATTTCCAGGAAGAAGGCCCGGGCGTCGTGTTCTGGCATGCCAAGGGCTGGACCATGTTCCAGCAGCTCATTGCCTATATGCGCCGCCGCCTGAACAAGCTCGGCTATGATGAAGTGAACGCACC